>CALJYC010000231.1 GCA_937984275.1 uncultured bacterium
ACGGGTTTGATCCTGGCCCGAATCGCCGACGTCGCAGACGAGGCAGTAGGGATCGACCTGTCGGAAGGAATGGCGCAGCAAGCGAGGGACCGTGGTCTCGACGCACGGATTGGAAGCGTGTGCGACCTTCCCTTCGAGGACGAGGAGTTTGATCTCACCTACAGCTTCAAAGTGCTCGCGCACGTTCCCGACATCGAAGCGGCGCTTCGGGAGGCAGTCCGGGTCACGCGGCCAGGTGGGCACCTCTTACTGGAGTTCTACAATCCGTGGAGCCTCCGCTATCTCGCGAAGAAGGTCGCCGGCCCTCAACCGATCAGCGACGACCGAACCGAGGCGGATATTTTCACGCGTTGGGACTCACCTCGCGCAATTCCAAAGCTGATGCCGCCCAACGTCGAGCTCGTCGACTATCACGGCGTTCGCGTGCTCACGCCCTTCGCCGCAGTGCACCGCATCCCGTGGATGACGCGAGGCTTGAGCCCAGCCGAGCGCTTGGCAGGCCGCTCCCCGCTTCGATACTTCGGCGGCTTCCTGATCGCCGTCTTGCGCAAATCCTCTAGTGTCGACACGGCGCGCTGATAGGCCCAGCAGGCCGCGCCCGGCGAAGAACGACTAGCAGCTCATTCTTCGGCGCAGCGTGACAGCTCGGATAGCGCGCGCGTCAGTTGTGCGTTGGAATCACTCGGGGGTTGAAGCGTCGATTAGAAGTAGAGCTGGACCGCCGGGCCGAGGGTCTGGATCCGCTCGGTGAAGAACTGCCCATTCGGCGAGCGACCAATGTAGTACCGGAGGAGAAAGTCGACCCGGTAACTCGACTCTCCGATCGGGTCGAGCGTCAGACCAGCGATGAAAGAAGCGTCGGGAATCCAATCGTTTTGCTGCCAGGACTGCAGGTCCAGGGCCATCAACAGTTGAAGGCGGCGCTCGGTGTTGGCGGTCACTGGACGGAGCTCTATGCCGCCCTGGAGGGACCAGCGGTCCAGATTCGAAGGCTCACTGCGTACGATCACGGCGGATCCCCCGTATAGCCTCGCCCAATCGCGCAGCTCAAATGAGGCCAAGACACTCAGCTCTTCGAACGAAAGATTGATGCGTTCGACTTCATTGTTCAGAAGAAACTCATCCCCGAGGTGCGAGCTTTGGTGCACGAGCCGGGTCAAGAAGGCCAGCGAATCGAACGCGTACGTAAACGTGATGCCGCCGAGATAGTCCGCGTTCACGAGGTCGCCCGAGGGCGCCCCAAAGTCGAAAATCGAGAACACGCCGCCCTGAATGCCGACCTCCCAGGCACCTCGACGGCGTGCGTTCTTCTGAACGATCGCGATCGAGGCACCCGCCTCGGCCGTGCCTGTATGGGTAAACTGTGAATCACCGAAGTAGCGCATGTACCCGAGTGTGAACCTAGGCCAGCGGGGATCTGCAGACAGCGGTGCGAATAGCGACGCGCGCGGAAACACTCGAACCGTTGGCTCTTCAGCTGTCTGCGCCGACGCCGATGTGAGGGTCGATGTAGCCAGAGCACAGAGGAAAACAACCTCACCGAGGTTGGCGTTCGCCATTGGGGGTCACGATATCTGCCAGGCCCGGCGGGGCAAGGCGCCGAAGTCAGATCAATGCCGAACCCCGCCGTAACGAACTGCTCAACGGCTAACTCAAACATGACCGGGATTTGCCTGCAGGCGCTCGAACTCCATGACGTCATCCTTCACGGAGGCGTACCGAAGCGCCATGACGTCGAGCGCGTAGTTCTGGTGGAGCCTCCACGGAGCGACGCTGGCTTCCTTCGGGAACTTGTGTCGTCCGCGTTCGATGTAGCCCGCAGAGAGCGCCAGCATCGATTCGGCTTCCAGTGATGGGCCCTTCACCCGCGGGCAGCAGCACGCGTAGCCGCGCGAATCCATGTGATTGAGCAGCCGGCAAACGTACTCGGCGGTGAGGTCGGACTTCAGCGTCCACGAGGCGTTCGTGTAGCCGAGCGACAGGGCCATGTTCGGGACGTCGCTGCACATCATCCCTTTGTAGGCGAACGTGTCGGGAAGGTTGATGGGCTTGCCATCGACTTCTACTTCGAGCCCACCGAGAAACTTCAGCTCGAGCCCGGTGGCGGTGATGATGAGGTCCGCTTCGAGCTCCTCGCCCGAGGCGGTTCGAATGCCCTTTTCGGTAAAGCAGTCGATTTCATCGGTCACCACGGAGGCGCAGCCCGAACGGATTGCCCCGAAGAAGTCGCCGTCCGGGTCGAGGCACACGCGCTGGTCCCACGGCTTGTAGCGCGGCGTGAAGTGCGTCTCGACGTCGTAGTCGCCCCCCAACATCTTGCGTGCCTCTCGGACCAGCAACGCCTTCGCATGGTCCGGCTTCGCGCGGCAGTACCAGTACATGAACATCATGTAGAGTACGTTCTTCCAACGCGTAATCGCGTAGGCGAACCTCTCCGGAAGGCGCTCTCTGAGCCAGTTCGCGACGCGATCCTGCCCAGGCTTGGCCACTACGTAGGTTGGCGAGCGCTGCAGCATGGTGACGTGCGCCGCCTTCTTGGCGAGCTCGGGAATGAGAGTCACAGCCGTGGCGCCGCTTCCGATCACTACGATGCGCTGCTCTTCGTAGACGACGTCGTCAGTCCAGTTCTGCGGGTGGATGATCCGCCCAGCAAAGCGCTCGGTGCCCTCGAAGTCGGGTGCATAGCCTTCGTCGTAGTCGTAGTAGCCGGCGCACATGAAGAGGAAGTTGCAGGTGACACCAACATCTTCGCCGGTGTCTTCCTTGCGGGCGTACACGGTCCACTGCGCGTCACGCGACGACCAGGCCGCGCGCATCACGTGTAGCCCGTATCGAATCCTTTCGTCGATGCCGTACGCTTCGGTGGTTTCCCGGAGGTAGCTGAGAATCGCGTCCCCGCTTGCGACGACCTCGGGCTGCTTCCACGGGCGAAACGAGTAGCCAAACGTATACATGTCCGAGTCGGAACGAATGCCTGGGTAGCGGAAGAGATCCCAGGTCCCCCCCAGGTTCTGCCGGCGTTCGACAATGAGATAGGTCTTGCCGGGGCACTTGTCCTGTAGATGGTACGCGGCGCCGATGCCGGAGATTCCGGCACCGACGATCAGGACGTCTACATGTGACTCGACCGGCATCCGTGCTCGCTCGGGCCTAGCTCCACGCCGTTTGAAGGCGACCTTTCCACTCTGCGACCAAGTGGGAGTCGTCGAGGTCCCAGGGATGAAAGCCAGGCTTGAGAAGCGCCAAATACCGTGGGAGCACGCTCACGACCAAGCCTTTGGGGCCGAGCAGATACCTCGCCATTTCAGCGCGTTCCTTCCAAGTCGTTTCGTGACCTAGCTCGCGCAAGAGCATCCGTTGGAAGTCTCGAATCCCGAGGGGGAACAAAACCATGTGCAGCAGCAGTTGACGACGAAGCCGATTCCGGTCACCCACGCACTCCTCATACACATCGAACGCGACCGACTTGTGCTCGATCTCCTCAATCGCGTGCCAAAGCAGGAGCTCCTGAACCGAGTCCGGGAGGGGGTCGAACTCTTCGGGCCGAGTGAGCGCGAAGTGCGCCATCACGGCGGTGATGTGCTCCATGACCACGGTGGCGGCCAAACGGTCGGCGTCCGAACGGTCTTCGGCCCACTCCTGCTCGATCACTTCGAACTGCTCCGACACTTGCGTGGCCAAGTAGCCGAGTCGGTCGAACGCCTCGTTCAAGAGCTTGTGCTGGAGTGAGTGCTGCCCCTCTTGCGCGGTGAAGTCTTTGACATCCCGGATGAGCTTGGGGTCCCGCACCTGATCCGTGAACAGCCGCACCGACTGAATGAACTCCTTTTCGCCAGGCGGGAAGGAGCCGGACAACGCGACGACGAATGCGCTCTTCAACCCGTTGCCCCCAAAGAAAAGGCGTTCCTTCAAGTCGGCGAAGTCCCACTTCGGCCGGCGAGGAATGATGGGGATGTGCGACTTGGACAGCGTTGCGGGTTCGGTGGGCATGGCTTGCGGGTGCACGAATATATCCTCCCTAGCGCAGAGGCGCTACTGACACCCTAGTATCCTGCGGGCGCTCACATGACGTGCGGTGCAGCGCGCGAGGAGACCGCTTGACCCACCCATCGATGAGGGTCGATGATCGCCTGAGTGGACTACACTGTACAAGACCGGCTCCGCACCGCGCTCGTCGGCGAACTAGCGGTCAATCTCGCGGATCAAGTCTTCGAGGCCTGTGCCGAGCGTGGCATCGTGTTGATGCCATTGAAGGGCGTGCTCTTGCTGAGGAGGTGGCCCGCCTTGCGGGGCCGGCGGGATCTTGTCGACATCGACCTACTTGTACTCAGCTCGGACGTTGAGGCTCTGACCCTCGTGTTGCACGCGCTGGGCTTCGAACCGACTGTGAGCTCGAGCGCAGGAAGAACGTTTGCCAGCGATTCGTGGCCGCTTAGCATCGACGTGCACCACCATCTCTTTCCGCACGGCCTGTTTCGCATGTTTACGGACGGCGTCTTCTCGCGGGCAGAGATAGACGCGTCGCTCTTTGCAGCGCCCGTCGCGCGGATGTCTGATGAAGATCTATTCGCCCATTTAGTCGGCCATTTCGTCAAAGGACGCGGCACATTTCGTCAGGACACGAGCCTCGAGGACATTCGATGGCTACTAAGGGAAGGCCTCTATCGACTTGAAGACGCAGGTGCGTTGGGAAGCCATTTTCGGGCGTTGGGCCTTCAGCGGGCCGCTGGCTATGTCCTTGGTCACGAGTCGTTTCGCGATGAGCCCATCGCATGCGCGGCGGTACGCTCGCTAGAGCTCTCGCGGTGGGACCGCATGGCGATCGCGGTCGCGCGTCTGGACACGAGCGCGAACGCCGGCTCGCCTCGATGGTGGACACCACATCTGTTGGATCGCTCCTTCGTAGCGGGTTCGCGTTCGCTTTTCGCGCACGCCAACGAAGCCGCGCGCCGGCTGGTGACGCGTCTCACGAGGCGTTGGGGATCAAAGTGGCGTACGGGCTCGGTGACTGAAGCGACACAATGAGTTGCCTGTTCAACGCCTTCGCGTGCTGATCGAGCTCTTCGAGCGTAGGCCGCACCAGGAAACCGCCCCAGGGCAAGTAGTAGGTCCCATTTGTTGGGGCCGCGGCGTTCGGCTCAAAAAGACTCAAGAGAATCGGGCCATGGGGTGCCACTTGGTCGCATGCGCGAAGCAACTCCGATCGGTCGGTGCGCTGCAGCACATGTCCGAAACTCCCCCAGCCCAGCAGAACGGCATCGAACGTCGTCTCGCTCGGAAGTCGTAGTCGCATGCTCTCACCACGGAGCACGGTCGCAATGAAATCCTCGTAGCTCGCTTGGTCGACGAAATCCGGGCCGACTTTGACCTGACAAAGCTGAAAAGCCGATGCAGCGGGTTCAAACGCATGAACATGATAACCGAGCTCTCGAAGGGCAGAAGCTTCGCGCCCCGCGCCGGCCGCACCGATCAGGATTGACGCTGGAGGAGCGGGCAAGCGTCGTTCGAACCATTGCTGCTCCCAGTCATAGAGCCCGTCATGGTCGTTGTCTGGCCGAAACGAGGCATCGTAGAGGTCGATCGAGAGAGCTTCCTTTTCGGCGTCACGAAGCAGTCCGTTCAAGGCGGCTCCGGTCCAAACGTTGACCGCGTGCTCGACTCGACGCGTGAGGTGCTGAACCTTGCGACTCTGCAACGCCCAGCCTCTGAGCAATCGATATCGTACGGTTGGGTTGCGTCGTGTCATGCTGTCGCGATCATATCGATGAGCTCTTCTGGGTGGCGCCACGACGCGCGCCAAGTTCGGCCTAAGCCGACCAGCGAACCCAACGACATCGTTGGCTCGAAAAATGCGGCCTCGGTCCAATACTTCAGGCCGACACTCGTGGAGACGTGCGACAGCGTTGTATGTGTACCGCGCTCTACGCTGACAAAACGCACTTCCCGCGCAGAACAGGCGGCACGCTGCAATGCGTCGCCTGCTACGGCGTAGTACGGTGGTGCAACGTCTTGTTGCGACTCCACCGCGTCGTCATCGGTGTCGAGGTCGCGGAGATAGTCAGGGCACGGCGTGCCCGGTTCTGTAGGGTCAAAGCGAATCGCGCGCGGCCACCCCCACACACGCTGACCGTCGGTGACCACGAACTCGTCGGAAAAGTACTTCCACCCACGCCGAACGGCCGCGAGCGCAAGCGAGCTCTTTCCAGCGCCAGACGGCCCAGAAAAAACGACCGTCGCTCCATCCGACACCAGCGCTGCCGCGTGAAACACTCCAAATCGGCCTTGGTGCTGCTCGAGCGCCGCGCGATAGAGCCACTGCTCGAAACCAGCGACCAAATCTTCGACGACACCACCCGCCCAGACCACTTCGCCGTCCACAACGATTCGAGGTGACCCATCGGCGATCACTTCAATGTCACAGCTGGCCTCGGGTGGCAGCATGGGCAGCTGCGCGGCGGACCAATGACGTTGTAGGTAACGATTCGTTCTCGTGCAGCAGCTTCGTACGCGAACACGTAGGCCGGAGAGAAAGATCTCGTGCTGCTCTAGGTTGCCTCTTGCCATACGATGAGTTCTCGTTGCTCGAGCTGGCCCAGGAACTCGATGACGTCACGAGTCACCGTTGCACGCCCCACCTCGACATGGTTTAGGATTTCGGCAGTGATGTCATCGACTGATCGCGTGCCATCGATCATCAACCAAACACCCGCTGCAGTATCGTTCAACACGAGCAACTGCGGACCGTTGCTGTCGTAGATCACGACTTCGTCGGTGTCGGTGACCTCATGCGTAAGTGTGTCTTTGCGCCGAGGCACACGTCGATCGGAGACGTCAGGCATTGCAGCTCCCATCGAGCAATACAGATCGGGCCTGGCACTCCCAACAGGAAAGCTTTTCACCCCATCGTTCGCGGGCCTGCAGGAGGCTCTTCCGTGGTGGAGCAATCGGCTCTGCAGACGTGAGAATTGCCTCGAGGCTGGTTTCGTAGATCGATCCGAGTGGAAGATGCCGGCTGAAGATGCATGGATACACCTGGCCGTCGTAGCTCACCGCGGCCGACCCACCGAAGTTTCGCGGCCGCGCGCTCTCGACGCCACCGGTCTGGACGCCCACCGGTTGCGCATTGGTTTCCACGGCTGAAGGGTTCCCTCGACCGACGTCGCGCATTTGGTCGAAACGGATCGAGTCGTCCGGCACGCCGAGCCCCTGCAAATATTGGCGCGTCTCCGACGCATCGTGCTGATTCTCCACCATCGAGATCACGCCGACGCGCACCTTCAAGCCATCGTCTACCGCGCGGCGAATCGCTCGCACGGTGCGACCATGACTACCCGGCGTTCGGGTAATCGCGTCATGGGTTTCGGGATTGTAGGAGTAAAAGGAAAACGCAAACGATGGTGCAAGCGCGCGCAAGCGGTCGTAGGTATCTCCGCGAAGCGCGAGGCCATTCGTGTAGATCTCGACGCGCGGGATTCCGATTTCGTTCGCAAACTCCACCGCTCGGACGCAATGAGCGCTGATCAGAGGATCGCCCCCCGTAAGCTGTACCAGGGCAAAGTCTAGCGCCTTCGCGTCTTCGAGTACCCTACTGATCTCCGGCCAGGTAAGCGCCTCCGCACGGACCGGCGACGATTCAGCATAGCAATGCACACATTGCTCGTTGCATTTTGCTGTAAGCTCTACAAAGAGCTGCCTCCATCCAGAACCACGCAACACCGTTTCCCGCGTCAGTGGTTGCAGGGCCGCCTCCTGGAGTTGCTCTCGGAGTTGCCCCAGCAGAGGTTCAAACTGCGCCAATGAATCCCAAACGGATGCGTGTAGTTCGCTAAGCGGCGCATCGTTGTCGGGCGTGCCTTCGATTCGGATCTGATCCCCGCTACTCAGCTTAATGGCTTCGAGAAACCCCTCGCTGCGCCAGAGGATCCAGTCGTTCGGCAAGAAGTAGCCGGTCTTCCCCTGTCCCATCGGCTTCATCCAGTAACGGGCATGCATCCAGTGATGGGGTTGCATCCAGTGATGGGGTTGCATCCGTTGGGATTACAGACCCCTGGCATACACGTCGACGGATTGCACGACGGCTGCGCGTGTGCCTTGTTCACCGTGATCGTCGCGAGTATCGCGGGTGCCACGTACGCCGTGGCCCTTAGGAAGTGGCGCCGTGCGCGATCAAGCTCGTTTGTCTCCCCCCCGTCGTTCATCGCTGTTAGATACAGCAACTCAAACTCTCACGCGACCCGACTAGAGCTGTTAGCGCCGGAATTTCGTGGAGCTCGCAATCGGTTCGCACTCCCCGGGCCTAGCGCCAAGTGCTTGCAATCACTGGATTCCAGCGGCTGGAGGTCGAAGAAGATCCCAGAAGATCCGACCGAGGTTGGCCAGAAAGTCGGATTGTCACGCAACTCCGCCGGGTCGTTGACCGATGAG
>CALJYC010000232.1 GCA_937984275.1 uncultured bacterium
GGGCCCGGCTCTTTCATGAGCGCGGGCCCGAAGTCGTTAACGGGCACGATCCCTGACGCTGACGCTGACGCTGACGCTGACGCTGACGCTGACGCTGACGCTGACGTTGACGCTGGCACTGGCACTGGCACTGGCACTGGCGGAATTAACCATTTGGAAAAGGGGTCTAACCCCTTTTCTTGAATGGTGACGTGTGGAGGGGCACTGCGGAGCGCGATGTGGGGGTTCGGCGGCGTGTGAGTGACAAGCGGCCATGGGAGCAACCACCGCCGATTGGCGCGAGCTCCGAGGGGCGCCTTGCGTGGCCCCACGTCCCCCGTGTCTCCGGCCACCTTGCAAGGCGCCCCGTCCGTCGAACCCGCGCGTCGCGCTCCGCCGTGCCCCGGGCCGTACTACCGCACGGTGATGACGACCGCCGTGATGTTGTCTCGGCCGCCGCGTGAGTTCGCCATCTGGATGAATCGTTCTGCGGCGCCCTTGGGGCCCATGTCGATCACGTCCGGGATCTCGTCGTCTTGCAGATATCCGTGAAGCCCATCGGAACAAAGCATGAATGCGTCCGAGGGCTGCACCTCGAGGAACCCCGTGTCGACCTGGACGTACTCACGGCTGCCAACCGCACGGGTGATCACGTTTCGGTGCGGTGACCGGGCGGCTTCGGCCTCGGTGATGATCCCCTGCTTGAGCTGCCACGCAACGAGGGTGTGATCCTCGGTGAGGGGCTCGACGGCGTGGCCGCGGATCAGATAGATTCGGCTGTCGCCCACCTGGGCGGTGATGCCATAGTCGCCACACATCGCCAGCACCGACACCGTCGTGCCCATGCCTTGCTGCTCGGGATCGTGTTGCGCCAACCCGAAGACCATGTAGGTCGCAGCCTGAACGGCGCTCTCCACGATCCGGATGGCCTTGCGAAGCGAATCCTCCGAGGTGTCTCCCTGTGCGACGCGATCGAGCGCGTCATGCCCTCGGCTTACCATGCCGTGTACCGTGTCCACGGCCTCCTGGCTTGCAATCTCGCCGGCGGCGTGGCCGCCCATCCCGTCTGCGACGACGTACAACCCGAGGTTGTCGTCGACCAGGAAGGCATCCTCGTTCAACTTTCGGCGCTGTCCGACGTCGGTCAGTCCCGCACTGTGGTATTGCAACTCATCCCCTTCAGCGGTGGCGGCCGCCGACCGTCCCTCGCGTTCTCAGACTAGCGAAAAAGAGGGAGGTCCACCAAGAAGAGCGCGGAAATCGCGCTCGGTGAGCCCCCCTGACCGCTGACAAGGGAAGGGTGGCTGCTAAGCTCGGCCCGCATGAGCCATGGTGAAGCGACCGAAGACCTCGAATCGGCCTGGGAGGCGCTCCTCCAGAGGCAGAATCAGTTGGGATCAGACCGAAAGCTCGCCGAGCTGGCGCTCGGACTGATCCAGCAAATGGGCAATGGTGCCGCCCACCGCAACGTGCTCCGCGGGCTGGTCGAGGCGTGGGGCAGCGACTGGCGCCTCACGCTCGCAGCCGCCTCCCTTCTGATCGAGCAAGCCGGCCGGCGGGGCATGGACGAGCCCACGCTCACCGATGATGGACCCGCTTCGTGGGCGGCCAAGGCTCTGCAACGAAGCCTCGATACCCTGAGTGACACGGAGCGCAAGGACGCGGATGTCGCTGGCAACCTGTACGCGACCCTCGGTAACGCCCTTCGGCTCTGCGGCCCCGGCCTGGACGCTGAGGCGCAGGAGGCGTTCACTCGCGCGATCGAGCTCGATCCCGAGCGGGGAGAATGGTGGTACGACGCCGGCCTGCTCGACAAGTGGCGCGGTCGGTTCGACGACGGCTACGCCGCCAACGAGCAGGCACGTATGCGGATGGGTCCCCAACGACCCGTGCTTTGGAATCTCGCTATCTGCGCGACCGCTCTAGGCAAGGGTGAAGAAGCGGTCGAACTCTGGGAGGAAATCGGGGTGTCCGCGCGGCTGGATCGGTCCCACGACATGCCGTACGTCGCCGGCCTTCCACCCTTGCTGCTGCGCGTGTTGTCCCGCACGCCGTCTACGGATGGGACTTCACCGCTCCCTGATAGGGCCGTGGGCTTCGAGCTGGTCTGGACCGCGCCGCTCAGCCCCTGCCACGGCGTCGTACAGTCGCCTACGTTCCGTGATGCCCCGATCGACTATGGTGACTTGGTGCTTTGGGACGGAGCGCCGGTCGCCGCACACCGCGTTTCGGCGGAGGACGCCGTGCCGGTCTTTCCGTTGCTCGAGATCTTACGCCCCGGCAACGAACGGCGTTGGGCCTTCGTTGCGCTCGAGCGAGAACCCCGAGCGCTCGAAGGACTCGAAGAGGCGCTCCCAGAAGGCAGCCGGGTGTTCATGCAGCATGAGCGGGTGGAGCATCACTGCGCGGCGTGTGAGGCAGGGGAGCCGCACGAGCACGACGGGTTGGTGGCAACCCGTAAAACCGATGCTTCGCATCGCCCACGGGCCTTCGGCGCCAGCGTAAGCCCCGTGGCGACGAAGTCGCTTTACGGGGGGTCCCTCGCTCGGGGGAAGGTTATCGTTCAGCCCACACAGGACTTGGAGGCGTTTCGGGAGGCGTGGGAAGCGGCTCTCGGGGCCCGGGCGGTGTCGATTGCTCTTCCCTCTCTCTATGAAGCGCTGGGGGACTCCAAGCGGGCGGGGCAGGAGCATCAGGCGTGGCGAGGAATTGAGGGGAAGGCGCTGCGCCAGAAAGCGCGGTCGTGAGCGGGAGTCGGGGTGGGCTTCTTCCATCGGAGCAGTACGACTTCGAAGGGCTGCCGAGGCTCGATGAATCGACGATGTACGAGCGGCGACAGCTCGTGTTCTTGGTGTTGTCGGGGCTGTTCTTGGGAACCCTCGCGATGCTCAACATCCTGGGCGTCACGCGCTTCATCGACCTGAGCTTTCAGTTGCCCGGGACGAGCCTCACCATCCCCATGCCGCTTGCGGTCGGGGTCTTGCCTTATCCGATCACGTTCCTTTGCACCGACTTCATCTCCGAGCTCTACGGCCGTCATCGCGCCAACCAAGTCGTATGGATGGGCCTTGGCTTGAACCTATGGGTCATGCTCGTCTTGTGGATCGGCGGTGCGCTACCTGGGTTCGAGCCGGTCGACCAACCGCAATCGGGCGTGTTCTTCGAGGTGCGCCGCCTGGCCTTCAGTGCGGTGACCGCCTCGATGATCGCGTATCTCGCCGCGAAGTTCGTCGACGTGCAGGTCTTCCATTTCTGGAAGCGCCTCACCAACGGCCGCCATCTGTGGCTGCGAAACAACGGCTCTACGCTGGTAAGCCAACTCGTCGACACCACCTCGGTCATCCTGATCACGCACTTCCTCGCCAACGGCATCCCAATCGACAACGCCGAGCCACTGTGGCCGCAGCTTCTGACCTTCATTGCTGCGGGCTACACCTTCAAGCTGACGGTCGCCTTGCTCGACACCGGGCCGTTCTACCTGGGCGCAAAGCATTTGGGACGATACCTAAGAATCCACCCCGTGCACGGCACCCGGTCGACCACCTGACACTGACACTGACACTGACACTGACACTGACACTGACACTGACACTGGCACTGGCACTGGCACTGGCACTGACACTGACACTGACACTGGCACTGGCACTGGCACTGGCACTGGCACTGACACTGACGCTGGCACTGACGCTATCGGCTAAAAATGCGACGCTTGGCGCGTCCTAGCCGATCATCCCCACGTGCCCACCCCCGAGGTCGTGTTTGGAAAGTATCGGCTCCTCCAGCGTGTGGAGGGTGTGGAAACAGGAGAAGCCCACCTCGCGAAACTCGTCGGAATCCATGGCTTCGAAAAGCGGGTGCTGATCTGGCGCGTCGGCGGGACGCCGATGGCGGATGCGGAGCTCGCCGACGCGGTGATGTTCGAGGCCAAGCAGGCGGCGTCGCTCTCGCACGCCAACATCGCTCAGGTACTCGACCTCGGCGTCGTCGACGAGAGGTGCTTCGTGGTCACGGAGCACGTGCCGGGTCACACCCTCGACGCGGTCCTCCGCGTCACCCCGGAGCTCCGCTGGCCAGTCGCGGCGCACATCGCCGCAGAGGTGGCTGGGGCGCTATCTTACGCCCACGGGCGGCGGACCCCCAATGGCGAGCTTCTCAGACTGGTGCACCGACGTCTTTCGGTCGGGCGGGTCGCGCTCAGCTCCGCTGGCGACGTGAAAGTGATCGGCTTCGGGACCTCCTGGGCGTGGACGCCACTCGATGAGTACCGTTCCCCGGAGGAAGTCCGGGGCGAGCCCGTGGACGGGCGAGCGGATGTGTTCGCATTGGGCGCAGTCCTGCGCAGATGCATGCCGCAGGCGGGCGTTCCAGACGCGCTTCGTGATTTGATCGACTGGGCGATGCAACCGTACCCGGAGCAGCGCCCCACCGCCGCTGAGCTCCGGCGGGAAGTGACTCGGATTCTTCACACAGCCGAACGACCGATCAGCCCGCGAGAGCTCGCGGCGCTCGCCGTGGCGCACGTGCCGCCGACCCGGTGCCGGCCTGAACCCCCGACCGCAGACTCCATCGAAGAAATCGAGCGCGCGCTCGACTCGATGATGCTCGAGCCCCCTACCGATACGCGGACGATGCTCCAACTCTACGAACGGCTCGGCCGGCTTTGCGTCGAAGCGCACGTCGCCGAGCGAGGCGCGGCTCGAATGACGCGTGCGTTCGATCTCGCCGATGGCTTGGGACGCGACGACTATGCCGCGCGGTTCTGCATACTGCGGAGCGAACTACTTGGGCAAGCCAACCGGACCGACGAGAGCCGCGATTGGCTCGAACGGGCGACCGCCTTTCGCGGCTAGCGCGCTACTCGCCTTCAGGTGTCGGAGCTTCGGTCGCCTCGGGGGGCTCTTCAGCCTCGATCGGCGCCTCTGCCTCGATCGGCGCCTCTGCCTCGGCGGCCGCGGCTGCCTCGGCCTCCGCCGCAGCAGCTTCCGCTTCTTCGGCTTCGGTCTCAGCGGCGGCTTCCTGAGCAGCTGTCTGGTCACGCACCGCGCGGTCGAGCGCTTGCTCGCCGGAAGACGAAAGGAACGCGAGCCACACCGAAAGCGCCATGAACGTGAACGCAAAGACAGCCGTCAGCCGCGTGAGCAGGTTGCCTGCACCGGCGCCGCCGAAGATCTGCTGGCCCGTGCCTCCCCCGCCGAATGCCGACCCGAGCCCTCCACCTTTGCCCGACTGCAGAAGCACGACGAGGATGAGGAACAGACACACGAAGACATAGACGATCGAAATGAAGGTATACATGAACTCAGCTCTCCGCCCGGCGAACGCCGGCATCGATAATCGGAATGAAGTTGTCGGCGGACAGCGATGCGCCACCGACGAGTGCGCCGTCCACATCCGGCTGCCCGAGCAGCTCGTCGGCGTTGTCGGGTTTGACGCTCCCACCATACAGAATCCGGACGGAATCCGCCCAGGATTTGCCCTTGAGCTCGGCGAGGTGGCCGCGAATCGCACGGTGTACGTCTTGTGCGTCCTCGGCCTTTGCAGTGAGACCCGTACCAATCGCCCAAATCGGCTCGTACGCAACGACCAGCGGAGCCAACGCGACGGCGTCGAGCCCCTCGGTTGCCGCTTCCACTTGGCCCAACACGACGTCGAGCGTCTTGCCCGCCTCCCGCTGCTCCAGGCTCTCGCCTACGCACAGGATGGGTACAACCTTGTGCACCAGCAGAGCGGCGATCTTTTTGCGCACACCGGCGTCGGTTTCACCGAAGAACTGACGCCGCTCCGAGTGACCGATGATGCAGTACCCGCAACCCACGTCGACCAGGAGTGCAGGGCTGAGCTCACCCGTCCAGGCACCTGAGTCTTCCCAGTGCGTGTTCTGCGCCGAAAGCCCAACTACGGAACCGTCGATCGCGCGCTTCACGGTCGTGAGCGAGGTCGCGACCGGAGCAAGGACCACGTCGCAAGCCGACTTGCCGCGCACATGCGCGGCAATCGCGACCGCCAACGCCCGAGACTCGTCGACGGTATTGTGCAACTTCCAGTTGCCTGCGATCAGCGGTTTGCGGCTTGTCATGACTCGAGAGCCTCCACGCCCGGTAGAGGGCGGCCCTCTAGATACTCCAACGACGCGCCGCCGCCAGTGGACACGTGATCGAAGCGATTGGCGAGGTCGGCCTGTTTCACCGCCGCAACACTATCGCCACCGCCAACCACGCTGAACCCCGGGCAATCGGCCGCGGCACGCGCCACAGCCAGGGTACCCTCTGCGAAGGCCGCGTTCTCGAACAGACCCATCGGTCCGTTCCAAAACACCGCCAGTGCACGACGGAGACGGTCCCGGTAGAGCCTCTCGGTCTCGGGGCCGATATCGAGCGCCATCGCGTCTGGGGGGATCGCAGCGACCGAGGTCACCTCAGCCTGGCTGGACTCCACCGAATCGCCCACACGAACATCGATCGGAAGCAGGAGATCCACGTCGCTCTCTTCAGCGGCCGCCATGAGGCTCCGAGCAAGGGCGAGCTTGTCGTTCTCGCAGAGGCTCTTCCCAACGTTCAACCCGCGCGCCGCCAAGAAGGTATTGGCCATGGCGCCGCCGACGAGCAGCGCATCGACCTTTTCGAGCAAGGCTTCCATCACGCCGATCTTGTCGGTGACCTTGGCGCCGCCAAGGATCGCGATGTATGGGCGCGGCGTATCCGTGCGGAGCTTGTCGAGCACTTCGAGCTCACGCTGCATCAACAAGCCCGCCGCGCGCTCTTTCATGAGGCGGGGCAGGGCGCTCACCGATGCGTGCGCCCGATGCGCCGCACCAAACGCGTCGTTGACGTAAGCGCCGCACGAGCCGCCGAGCTCGCGCGCGAAATCCACGTCGTTGTCCTTTTCAGCCGCATGGAACCGAAGGTTCTCGAGCAGCGCGACTTGGCCGTCGCGGAGGTCTTGGACGACTTTGCGCGCACCGTCCCCGATGCAGTCGTCGGTGAGGCGCACCTCTCCATCCTCGAGAAGCTCCGCAAGCCGAACGGCAACGGGCTCGAGCGAAAGCTCAGGAACGACCTTGCCCTTGGGCCGGCCGAGGTGAGACGCCAACACGACGCGCGCGCCCTGTTCGAGCGCGTACCGAATCGTGGGGAGGGCAGCCCGAATTCGCGTGTCATCCGCGACCTCGCGGTCCCTCAACGGGACGTTGAAGTCGACCCGAATGAACGTGGTAACGCTTTCGAGGCTCAGGTCCTCGATCGAACGAATCGGCTCGGACACGGACTCAGCCCGCGCTCGACACGATCCGCACCAGGTCGAGCATGCGGTTCGAGAAGCCCCACTCGTTGTCGTACCAGCTCTGCACCTCGACGAGGTCTCCGCCGACCACCTGGGTCTGGGCAGCATCGCAAATCGACGAATGGGAATTGCCCATGAAGTCGGTCGAAACGAGGGGCGTCTCTTCGAACTGCAAGATGCCCTTGAGCGGACCCTCCGCGGCAGCCTTGAGAGCCCCGTTCACCTCGTCACGGCTGGTGTTCTTGCCGACCTGCGCGGTGAGGCAGGTGAGTGAAACGTTCGGGGTCGGGACGCGAATGGCGGTGCCATCGAGCTTTCCCTTGAGCTCGGGCAACACGAGACCGATGGCCGTCGCGGCGCCGGTCGAGGTCGGAATCATCGACAGCGCGGCGGCTCGCGCTCGGCGCTTGTCCGAGTGCGGTTGGTCGAGCAGCCCCTGGTCGTTCGTATACGCGTGCACGGTGACCATGTGCCCCTTCACGATGCCGAAGCTGTCGTTGAGAACCTTGACCAGCGGGGCCAAGCAGTTCGTCGTGCAAGATGCGCAGCTGATGACGCGGTCGGTTTCCGGATTGAACTTGTCGCTGTTGATGCCGACGACGAAGGTGCCGTCGATGTCGCCCTTGCCCGGAGCGCTGATGATCACGCGCTCTGCGCCAGCCTTCAAATGCGCCGAGGCCGCTTCCTTGGTGCGGAAGAAGCCCGTGCACTCGAGCACGACCTCGGCGCCGAGCTCTTTCCAGTTCAGCTTCGCCGGGTCCCGCTCTGCGGAGACCGGAATGCGCTTGTCGCCGATCCAAATGGCGCCCTCCTCGGCCTTGACAGGGTGGGAGAAGTGCCTGTGGACCGAGTCCCACTCGAGGAGATGGGCCAGCATCTCCGCGCTGGTGAGGTCGTTGATTCCGACGATCTCGATGTCCCCGCGTTCGGCAGCGATCCGAGCGACGCAGCGCCCAATGCGTCCGAAGCCATTGATTCCGACTTTGGTGGCCATTCTTTCGACTCCCTTTGTGCCGCAGCGCGGTCCGAATGCGCCGCCGACGAGCGCGGAACCTAGGCGCCGCCTGCGTCAGGGTCAAGGAGCCAGAAGCGCGAATAGTCTGCCCTTTTTCGCAGACGCAGAAGCGCGCCGTGGGTGTTACTCCGCGGCTTCTTGAGCGTCGCGAAGCTCAGTGGTTACCAGCTCGAGCACCGCGTTGGTGAACGCAACGATGTCCGAGCGGCTATGGCCGCTGTTCCGAAGCTCTCGATAGACCGACTTCGCGATAATCCGAACGCCACGGCTGTCCGCCGCCTGTGCATTCGGGTTTGATGTTCTTGTGACCCCCATCCTGTCCCGAGCATGATGCAGTTTACGTGCCACTTGTAGAAAACGACAAAACAGCCGGTTTCAACACTTGTTTTACAACGGAATTTACAAGGAAGGGCAGCTTTTGCCACACCTGAATCCAAAAACGTCACACTCCCCTCCAAGTGCGCATTTGGATTCACATTTGGAAGGCAAGCGCGTAGAGGCCTGCGCATATAACCCCCCGGGAAGACCCGGATTTCGGCTGTCCGGCCGATTTTGGCTCACTCGACCTCGAGGGCCACACGGAGCTCTTGGAGCGCCTTGGTGTGAAGACGGCTGGCCCAGGACTTGGAGATCCGCAGCTCCTGGGCCATCGCGTCGATGGAGCGGCCCTCGAAGTAGAACCCACGAACGAGGACCCGCTGCCTCGGCGACAGGCTGGGCAGCGCCCGCAGGAGGCGTGTGACGCTTTCGTTCTTGAGGAGGACCGCCTCCGGGCTCTCATCGCCGAAGCGCCCCTGGAGCACGGTAGCCGTCGTGAGGCTGGCGCTCATTCGTGTGAAAGCCTTGTCCAGGGAGGTAGGCACTGCCGTGGGGGTGGTTGCTCCGGCCGCCTGCAGGCGCTCATGGGCTCGGCGGGGCAGCTGGGACATCTTGCGGACCCCGTCCAACATGGCCCCACGGACGCGGTGATAGGCGAAAGCTTGGAACCGGACGCCTCGACCCGGATCGAAGCGATGCCGCGCCTCCAGCAGGCCCCCGAAGCCAAAGGCGATCAAGTCCTCGAGATCGCCCCTAAGCGACAACTCGCGGCGAAGTCGGTGCGCGAGGCCGTGGACCATTTTCTCATGCTCCGTGATGAACTGCGTGCCCTGCATGCCGACTCCTGAACGGATTTCCTTTAGCCAAGTGGGTGAATGAAGTCAAATGGAATACATTGACCTACATTCAGGTGAGGCTAGTCCGTCGAGCAGCTCTGGGGTATAGCGGCGCTGTGACACCGCCGCGCCCAGGCATCGCAAACGCCGATCGGCCACGTTTAGGCTCGTTTGCAAGTCTGATCGACCAAATCCTCGACGACGACAACGCGCTGGACGGCCTGGCCTTTGCATATGCGGAGCTTGACGAGCCCGAGCGCCGGGCGCTGACTCACGCGGTTCTCCAGGACGCAGGGGACCCGACTCAGGCCCTCGTCGCGTTTCTCACGATGGAAGACAACCCGAGGCTCCGACAGCGCCTAGCGGGACTGATCCGCAAGCACGGGCGGATCGAGCAGGGCGCCTTCCTCGAGGGCACGGAAGCTCATGGAGCCGCTCGCTTGATGCAATCCCTCCCGGGGCTCGAGCCCGAGTCACTCCGAATCGTCTGGAAAGAAAGCAAAATTCAGAGCATCGAGATCAAATCTCGAACGGACGTGGAGATCGACTCGGCCGCGACGGAGGTCGCGGTTGCAGATGCGGTTGAAACGCTCGCGCCGCTCGTGTGGCGGCACATTCGCTCCGGAGGCGCGCTCCCGGACGGCGTCGAGCGCTTCGCTGGGTTCTTCTCTGCGGGCTAACGGGCCGGCGGTCAGTGGTGACCGTTGCCGTTGCCGAGCAGGGCGCCCTCGAACTTCGTCGTCTCCATCAGCGAGCCGTCCTCCGCGTCGCGGCGCACCATGAAGTAGTGCCGGGTGACCGAGTTGTTGTCCTCCCGAGCGACCACCATGATGGCGTTCATCCCGGGGTGCACCGGAATCTCGGCATCAAACACAAGCTCGCGCGGAGTGGTGCTGCCTTGGTTCGACTCGTAGTAGACCTTGTGCCTGCTCGTGGATATGTAGAGGTCGCGTACCCGCTGCCCGTCCGTCGCCTTGCCCTGGACCCGGAACACCTCTTCACGCGTGACGTAACTGTCGAGCGTCGCGAGCTCGATCTCGGGTGACGCATGGCCGGTCACCCACGCGAGCGGCGGATCCTGGGTGACCTGCCCCTGGGCAGGCGAAACGGCATCCGCTGCCACCCAGCCCGGTCGACCCCCGCCGAGGTTGACGCGCGCAAACGCTCCGCTCGTCGCGGTCTGTAGCAGCCGCATGGGCTTCTCCACTATGGCGATCACGGGCGCACTGCCGTCGGGCCACTCGCGAACCTCCGTGCCGGACCCTAAGCTCACGACGCGCTTCGCCGGAAGCTTCGTCACCTGGCCCGAGTCGTCTCCGGTCTCCACGCCACTTTTGTAAATGGGAACCTTGAGCTTGTGGCCCGCGGCAACCCCGAGCTCGGTGTCTGCGACCCCCATCAGAAGCGTGGCCTCTTGCTCCTTGAAGTTGGAGAGCACTTGGAACGAGAAAGGCACGACCCACTCTTCACCCGCGCGCAGCGTGTCCCTTCGGAAGCGTCCGTCATGGAGCAGCACGCCTTCACCGCTCTTGTTCTGGAGGTTGGCTTGGACCTCGAAACTGTCCACGTCGCTGACGTTCTTGACGGTGAAGTAGAGCGTCACTTGCTCGCCGACCTGCACCCGGCCATCGCCGTTTCCAGTGATGTTGTCCGCCACTTGCAGGCCGTAGGCGAACCGCGGCTCGGGGTGGGCCTGGATCTGCGCGCGGACCTCGACCGGCTCCGGGGCATGCCCGTGCGCCTCTTCGAGCTCGACATGAATCGCGTCGGCGCGATCCATCATGTTGCGCGGGACGCGGCACACGCGCTTGTCATCTTCGGTAACGCAGCGGCCAAGCGTCGTCGTCCACGAACGGGTTTGTCCCGGGGCGAGCTTACCGAACACCAGCTCACGGCCATCGAACCACGGGTTGTCGCTTCGGGTGGTGGCCCGCAGCTGATACAAGGGACGCTCACCTTCGTTGGTCACCTCGACCCGCAGCGACAGCGGATCGCCCGCCCGGACAGGCTTGTCACCCGAGCTGGTCTTCGCCACCACGCGTACATTGCTGGGGCCCTGGTCGGGTCCCACGCCCCAGTCGATCCCGAGCTTTTGGAGGTCACGAACGACCTTCTCGGTTTCCTGCTTCTGTACGCGCTCGATAATCGGCTCCGACTCGCGCAGCATCTGAAGCCGCTTGGGCGACTTGGCGTTGAGCACGAGGTTTCGCGAGAACCGAATCAGGAAGTTCTCCTGGTCCTCGTTTTCTTCCTCGTCGGGCTCCGCCTCGAGCAGGCGTTGGCGCAACTGCGGGTTGAGGTAGTAGCCCATCACGACGGTCGGCGTTTGTGCATCGGTGGCGCTCGCATGGGTGAGGTGGGCGTCGAGGTCACCCTCCCGAAGGAAGAACTCGTCGACCTTGAGGTCCATGTTCTCTTTATCGACCGTCATCGGGCTGATGGCGATGTCGGGCACGATGCCCACACCCTGAATCGAGACGTCGCCAGGTGTGAGGTACTGAGCGACGGTGAGCTTCAACGCCGACTGGTCCTGCAACCGGTAGAGGACCTGAACCGAGCCTTTGCCGAAGCTCTGCTCGCCGATGATCAAGGCGCGGTCGTGGTTCTTGAGGGCGCCGGCTACGATTTCGCTCGCGGACGCGCTCTGACCGTTGATCAACAAGACGATTGGGTAGCGAGGTTCCGTGCCGCCGCGCTCTGCGTACTCTTCGGTGCGCTCACGTGGGTCCTGCGAGGACGTCGTCACGATTGGGCCGTCGTCGAGGAACGTGTCCGCGACCTGCACAGCTTGATCGAGAAGCCCACCCGGATTGCCTCGAAGGTCGAGGACGAGGCCGACCATGCGCTTCTTGTGAAGTGCCGCGAGCGCTTTGCGAAGGTCGCCCTCGGTGTTGCCTTGGAAGTTCTTGATACGGATGTAGCCGACGCCATCGCGAAGCATCCGGTGCTCGATCGACTCGATCTGGATCTGGGCGCGGGTAAGCTGGACGCGCCGAGGGCTTCCCCATTTCGCTGCCTTGTTTTGGCGACGAATGAAGATGGTGACTTTGGAGCCGGGCTTACCGCGCAAACGGTTGACCGCCTCCTGGAGCGGCATGTTGAGCGTTGACTCCTCGTTGATCTTTGCGATTCGGTCCCCGCGCTGCAAACCCGCCTTGGACGCGGGCGTGTCCGGGATCGGCTTGATCACGGTGAGGTGGCCGTCCCGAATGGAGATGACGATGCCGAGCCCGCCAAATTGCCCGCGGGTGCTGGTTTGCATCTCCTCGAACATCGCCGGCGGAAGCAGGACCGTGTGTGGGTCGAGCGTTTTGAGCATTCCGTTGACGGCGCTGTACTCGACCTGGCTCAGCTCGATGTCCTCTTCGTCCTTCAGCTCTTCCTGCAAGAACGCGAACACCTCCCGGAACCTGCCAGCGAGCTCCCAGGGACTCGATACGTCCGAGACCGCAAACTCACTCTCTGCGCTGTTGACCTGAACCTTGAGGGTCTCCGCGCCTTCCCGGTAGTGCACCAGGACCGGCGGTACATCCTTCTGGATGGCATCGAGCCCCGCCAGCATCATGCGCTGATGGTCGATGCGCCTGGGATCGACGTAATCGTCGTTCACCTGGTGGATCACCCGGTTCATCACCTGGAGCTTCGTGAGGTCCCAGGGCGTCTTCTGGCGCGCGGCCAGGGCCCTCGGCGAGGTATCGAGGTCGATTTGCAGGCCGTTTTGAATCGGCCAACCAAAGGAAATGGTGAACGCCGCAAGGACGGCGACCAAACCAAGCAAGGGCTTCCAGAGTCTTCTCATTCGATTGTATGGGGGGGCAGGGAGGGGGGCAGACTATCGAGTGTAACCTCGTTGGCCTCTAAGGCCAATTGCGCTCGATCCTACCTAAGGTTATCGAAGCAACGTGCCACATCGCATTCTCCGCCAGCAGATCGCGACGCCGGTGCTCGATATTTGTAAGGAGCTCCGCAAATCCGGGGAACGCGCCTGGGTGGTCGGAGGCTGCGTAAGGGACACGCTGCGCGGGGAGCGGGTCAACGACTGGGATGTGGCCACCACAGCCTTGCCCGAGAAGGTCCAACAGACCTTTCGGAAGGTCATCCCGACCGGGATCGACCACGGGACCGTGACGGTGATCTGGAAGGGAGAGGCCTACGAGGTCACGACGCTCCGCGGGGAGGGCGCCTATACCGACGGCCGGCGACCCGACAGCGTCGTCTTCGTCGAGGACATCGACCGTGACCTCGCGCGTCGCGACTTCACCGTTAACGCCATCGCCTACGACCCGGTCGACGGGCGCGTGGCCGATCCATTCGGCGGCCTGGTCGACATGCGGAACCAGGTGCTGCGCGCCGTCGGCAAGCCGATCGAGCGTTTCCAAGAGGACGGGCTCCGGATTCTGCGCGGCGCGCGGTTCGTCGCGACGCTCGACTTCGAGCTCGAGGAGGCCACCGAGTCGGCCTTCCGCGGAGCGCTCGACACATTCCGCAAAGTGAGCCCGGAGCGGGTGCGCGATGAGTGGATGAAGGCGATGAAGGCCAGCACGCCGTCACGCGCCTTCGAGGTCATGCGACGGACTGGGATTCTCGAGGTGACGTATCCCGAGCTTCTCGAGCAAGTTGGTTGTGAGCAGAACCAATGGCACGCGTACGACGTGTGGGGTCACACGATGCGCGTGCTTGACGAATCGGTCGACGACCCGGTCGAACGAATCGCAGCGCTTCTCCACGACGTGGCCAAGCCGCGCACGCGGGCGAAGTCGGACAAGACCAACGACTGGACCTTCTACCATCACGAAAAGGTCGGCGCGGACATGGCCGAACGATGGCTCCGCGATTACCGCTTCTCCAACCAAGAGCGCGAGCTGGTCACTGGTCTCATTCGCCACCATTTGATTTGCTACACGAGCGAGTGGACCGACGCCGCCGTGCGCCGCTTTATCAAGCGCGTAGGAACAGGCACCGTCGATCCGCTGTTACGACTGGGCGAAGCCGATGCTCTCGGCAAGGGCCGCCACGTGGAGGAGGAGCTCCAGGCCTTGCAGGAGCTTCGCGGCAGAATCGACAAAGCAATCGAAGAGGGCACCGCCCTCACGACGCAGGACCTCGCGGTCGGTGGCCACGATGTGATCGAGCACCTGGAGGGTGGCGCGGGCCCGGCAGTTGGAGAGATCCTCCGAACCCTCCTCGACCGGGTCATCGAGGACCCATCGCTGAACAGACGCGACAAGTTGATGCCGATGGTGGAGGAGCTGGCGGCAGAGCGCGATACGAACTAGCGACTGAGCCACCGGAGAACGGCACGCGACGGACGTGCTCGCGATCGGGGCCCGCTCGGCCGTCCCCT
>CALJYC010000233.1 GCA_937984275.1 uncultured bacterium
CCCGGAGCGCCGGTGAGTAGCAACACGCGCCCCTGGTGGTCGTTCATGGCGTCCTCATACCAGATGGCGTCCTGCGAAGCCGTCGCGTTCGATGTAGAGTAGAACTCATGGACGCCTGGCCAAGATGCGGCGGAGCCCTCCCAAGACTCTTTTTCGTGCTTGGTTTAGCGTGGTGCACGCAGGGCCGTGCCGATGTGCCATCATCGAGCGCCCCGGTTTCCAAAGAGAAAGGAGTCGGCTCACTCGTGAAACTGCCACCGCCGAAACAAACAGGCCGAGTTTCCATCGAGGAAGCGCTAGCGCGGCGCAGGTCTGTGCGAGAGTTCGACGATGTCGCACTCGGCGATGCTGAGCACGGCCAGCTCCTCTGGGCGGCCCAAGGGATTACACATCGCACGATGGGATTGCGAACGACTCCTTCCGCCGGAGCCCTCTATCCGCTCGAGGTGTATCTAGTCACCAAGGAGGGTGTCTTTCACTACGAGCCGCGGGCACACCAGCTCAGAAAGACCATGTCGACCGACGTGCGCAAAGCGCTTGCCGACGCAGCGCTGCGACAGGAGTCGGTCGGGTATGCGCCCTCGATCTTGATTCTGGCGGGCGTCTACGAGCGAACCGCAAAGAAGTACGGTTCAGCTCGCGCGGAGCGCTACGTGCACCTCGAAGCCGGTCACGCAGCGCAGAACGTTCTTCTACAAGCCATCGCGTTGGACCTAGCCGCTGTGCCAATCGGCGCGTTCCAGGACGATGATGTCCGGCAGGTGCTCGGGCTCCCCCGAACCCATAAGCCACTTTATCTCGTGCCAGTTGGCCGCCCTACACGCTAGTCAACTCTCGACATACCGCAGAAGGTTTCCTGGTCGGCGGACCATCTCTCAGCCTCCGAGAGCGGGGCCGTCTGATCTGTAGGCCCTCGCGTCGAGTCGCGAGAGGCCCGCAGCGTGAGCGGCCCGATGCGCGGCCGCAATTTCGCGATCGGTCGGCCGCCGGTTGATCGACTCGTAGCGTGGCTTGCCGTCGCGGGCGACTTCACCGACTTGATATTGGGGTTGATATTGCCCCATCACGTTGACGTAGGTGTAGGGAGAGACGTCGTCGGCGAGCCACTGCATGATCGCCTCGGCTTCATCGGTCTGACCGGGCATCACGAGGTGCCTCACCAGCAAGCCCCGACGCGCGGTACCATCCGGGCCGAATCGCAAGTCACCGACCTGGCGATGCATTTCCTTGATCGCTGCGCGCGCCACGACGGGATAGTCTTTGGCTTTGCACAGCACGCGTGCGCTCTCCCTGCACCAAAACTTGAAGTCCGGCATGTAGATGTCGACGAGCCCTTCCAATAGTCGAAGCGACGCAAGGCTATCGTAGGCGCTGGTGTTGTAGACGATCGGAATGCGAAGGCCTCGGGGAATCGCGACGGCGAGCGCTTCGACGACTTGAGGAACGACGTGCTCAGGGGTCACGAAGTTGATGTTGTGGCAGCCTCGGTTCTGAAGCTCGAGTGCCAGGTCGGCGACCTTTTCAGGTCGCAGCTCGCGGCCGGTTTCCTGCTGACTGATGTCCCAGTTCTGGCAGAACACGCAGCGCAGATTGCAAAGACCAAAGAAAATCGTGCCGCTGCCGTTGTGACCCCTCAGGCAGTCCTCTTCTCCGAAATGCGGAAAAGCCGAGCTCACTACCGCGTGGCGTCCTGTGTTGCAGACCCGGCGCTCGTCCTTCAAGCGATTGATGCGACAATTGCGCGGGCACACGCGGCACTCCTCGAGTTCTCGGAGCGCCGTGGCGACCTTCCCGTTGAGCAGGCCGTTCCGCCACGTCTGAAGATAGACCGGCTCGTGATCCTCGATCACAAAACGAGGATCGGGACGCGCCACTCGGCCCCAGATCTGCCGCATGCAACGACCTTAGCACCGGGCCACGGACAACGCTGCTTCCGTTGCAGCCCTGCGTTGCGTCATCCAAGCTTCCCCCGTTCGGCGACACTGACCGGATGGTAGCTCCCGCCCCTGGCGGCGGGCCAAAGGAGGCGCGGGGTGTCCGCTATGATGCTCGGCAGGCGACGTTGGATGAGGGCAGCGGGCGCTGCGACGCTGGCGATTGCTGCGCCGACCTTGACGCGTGCAGAGGGGAAAAAGCTCGTCACACTCTTTCTGTGCGGCGACGTCATGACCGGGCGGGGAATCGATCAGGTGCTGCCCCACCCAAGCGATCCACGTATTTTCGAGCGCTACGCCAAAGACGCGGTCGACTACGTACGGCTTGCTGAACGCAAGCATGGTTCGATCGCCAAGCCCGTGGAGTACGGATACGTTTGGGGAGCCGCACTTGGTGAGCTCGAACGACGCGCGCCCGATGTGCGCATCATCAATCTCGAGACAAGCGTCACAACGCAAGACAAACCTGCGCCCAAAGGCATCAACTACCGAATGAATCCCAAGAACGTACCCTGCATCACGGCGGCGGGGATCGACTGCTGCGTTCTCGCGAACAATCACGTGCTGGACTGGGGACGCGCCGGATGCGTCGAAACCATCGAAACCTTGCGCAACGCCCACATCAAGACCGCAGGGGCCGGGCGCGATGCAACGCAGGCCGCTTCTCCGGCAGTCCTCCCAACTCGACATGGCCGGGTGCTCGTGTTCGCCTTCGGGTCAGTGACGAGCGGGATTCCTCGCGACTGGGCCGCAACTGCGACAAAGCCTGGTATCAACGTTCTATCCAACCTGTCCGACGAAGGCGCACGTCGTATCGGGCGGCAGGTTCGCGCAGCCCGCCAGGACAACGACATCGTCGTGGCGTCCATTCACTGGGGGAGCAACTGGGGTTACAAGATCCCCTCGGAGCAGCGAGCCTTCGCACACAAGCTTGTCGATGAAGCCGGCGTCGATGTCGTCCACGGCCATTCCTCTCACCACGCCAAGGGAATCGAGATCTACAAGGGGAAACCGATCTTCTACGGCTGCGGCGACTTCATCAATGACTACGAAGGCATCCAAGGTCACGATCGCTATCGCGGCGACCTGATGCTCATGTACTTCCCAACGCTCAACCCCGCGACGGGCAAGCTCGTCCAGCTAGAGATGACACCGCTTCAAATCAAGCGATTCCAGTTGCATCGCGCATCGAGCAGAGATGCAACGTGGATCCGGTATACACTTGCGCGCGAAGGACGAGAGTTCGGAACAACTGTCGCTCTCACTGACGGCAACACCCTGAGAGTCGGTCCGTAGCCGTTGGGTGCTCGTGCTCCACGCGTCCGGCGAGCTTCACGATGAAGGATTCCGACTGCATTGCGTTCCTCCAGTGGGCGTTGCCCTGCCTTGGGCATCGTTGGCCCGGCTACCGCAAAGTGCGGCGGCAGGTCTGCAAGCGGGTAGATCGTCGCATTCGGGCGTTGGGCCTGGCCGGTATCGAGGAGTACCGCGCGTACTTGGAGGCCCATCGCGACGAATGGGCCACTCTAGAAGGGTTATTGCCGATTACGATTTCGCGCTTCTTCAGGGAGCGGGACGTCTTCACGTATCTGTGCGAGATCGCGCTTCCCGAGCTTCGTTCGCTTGCAACTCCTGGGCCCGTTCGCATCTGGAGCGCTGGCTGCGCGGGGGGCGAAGAAGCGTACACGCTATCGATCGCCGCCGAGCGGTCGCAGGTTCCGGTCCGGCTCCTTGGCACTGACATCGACGAGCACCAGCTACGCCGGGCTGCAGACGCTTGTTATTCCCCTGGAAGCTTGAAAGAGCTTTCCGCTGAGTGGCGCGACTATGCGTTCGAGCCTCGGGACGCGAAGCTCTGTCTGCGGTCGAGATTTCGCGAGCACGTGGAGTTCCGCAAGCAAGACATCCGCCGCGAGATGCCCCAAGGGCCCTTCCACCTCGTCCTTTGTCGATACCTTGCGTTCACCTACTTCGAAGAACATGTGCAGCGAAGCGTTGCCACGCAGCTCTGCGGCCGAGTCGCACCACGCGGTATGGTGGTACTTGGCAAACACGAATCGTGGCCTACGGACGCTCCACGTGTCACCGAACT
>CALJYC010000234.1 GCA_937984275.1 uncultured bacterium
TACCCTCCCCTTTGCCTTGGGTTTGATGTGTTCGTTGGGGTGGCGCTGGTGGCGCGGTATCGGGTGACCGACAACGCTGCATTCTGGGACGGCATTGCTGAGAAGTATGCGAAACAAGCCGTCGCCAACCCCGACGCCTTCGAAGCCAAGATCGCCATTACGAAATCCCGCATGAAGCCGACGGACGTCGTCCTCGATATCGGCTGTGGGACGGGGTCTCTCGCCCTCCGCTTGACTGGGTCCGCCGCACAGGTTCACGGGCTCGACATTTCGAGCGAGATGACGCGCATTGCCAACGACAAGGCCCGGGGGCAGGAGGTCGACAACGTCACGTTCCACACGGGGGCCTTCGACGACACCTTCCGCGCGCTAGAGGCGGAGAGCTTGGACGGCATCTGCGCGTATAGTCTGTTGCACCTCGTCGAGGACCGGTCGGCTGCGCTCGAGCAGATCTTCAGGCTGCTCAAGCCTGGGGGGTTCTTCATCTCGTCGACGGTTTGCCTCGGTGAGTCGTGGGTTCCCTACGGGGCGCTCATCTGGGTCATGCGGTTGGTCGGCAAAGCCCCGATGGTGAATACCTTCGACAAGCGCACCCTCGAAGACGAGATTCGGCGAAGCGGGTTCGTCGACATTTCGCAGCCCGACGTGGGCGCCAAGCCCGACATTGCGTTCATCGTCGCGAAGAAGCCGCCTTAGGGAGGCCGTGGTCCCGTTCGAATTCGAACTGGCCGCCCCGTAAAGAGCCTTCGGCACCACGGGGCAGGCGCGACCAGTTGTCAGCTCGTCGCGCGCTTAGAGGACGGACCGCGACCTGCGGCTCGTCGAACGATGTTTGGATGGCGAGCTGCGATCTTGAGGAGTGCGATGGCGGGGCCTTCGGGTTGGCGGCGGCCCTGCTCCCAGTTGCGCAGGGTGTGGACGCTGATTTCGAGGGCGCGGGCGAACTCCTTCTGGCTGAGCTTCGTGAACCTTCGCAGCGCGACGATGTCTCTGCCGGACTCGATTCGGCCTTCCATGATGCGACGCCGTGTAGAGCCGCGGATGGAGCTCTTGAAATCCGCCTCTGTCCACTCCGGAATGTCTGGAACGTCAGTCATAGCTCTTGATCCATCTCGTCGCGGTAGAGGCGACGTTCGCGCTTGGTGGCCCAACGGGCACTGATGATTCGTACGGTGCCTTCTCGGGGTTCCGTCCAAATGACGCTGACGAGCCCACTCGGCAGTGGGCCAAGCGAAACGAAGCGATGCTCGCGACCAGCGTAGGTGCCATCGATATTGTCGCGGCGCGTGCTCGGCCACAGGAAGATCGCTTTGACGTCTTCGAACCGTAGGCCGTGCTTTCGTTGGTTGGCATCGTTCTTTGCGGGGTCCCACTCGAATCGGATGGGCATTCGAAGTGTGGCCTTTTATCGAGGGTAAGTCAATGGCTTACCCCTGGGTTCGGAAGCGGACCGCTGCATCGCAACGGTTATCGGCCGGTGGCGACGGAAGTTGCGCGACGGCGCGGTGGCCCGAGCTCGCGTTCAGTCGGCTCGGGCGTCGTCGCGATCGCCTGCCTGCTCACCGGCGTAGCGTTCCTGTCTCAGCTTCTCTTCCGCGTCTTCGACGAGCGTCGCGAACCCGGGTTCGCGGGCTTCGCGGTTGGCAATATAGCGATCGAGGTCGTCGACTGGTTGAGGCTGGCGAGGCATATCACCTAACTTTTGCGAGATCTCTCAGGATGTCCGCCGCGAGGCGCCCTTCCCCCGCCTGTATGGACGCCCATGCTTGGGAGATCGCCTCGTTGAGAGCCATGCCCTCTCCAGCCTGAATCGAAGCGATGGCATCCTCCAGGCCGGCCTCCTGCTCTTCGGTGAGCTCGAGCGGCTCGTCGATCGGGACGAGCACGTAGCGGCCCTTCTTCAAGGCTTTGAGCTCCTCGGGAACGTCGACGCCGTTCCAGTTCGCGATGACGGCCATGGACCAAAGCATACCTTCCTTTCTGCATGGGTTCGAGGAGTAGGTTGAGCATGCTTGGGTAGCGGCCGACGCCAGCAGAAGTTGCGTGCTTTCGTTTGGATTCTGTGTTTTTTGGGGGGGCTACGCGGCGGGGGCGGGCTTGATTTGCTCGAGCTCGGCCTTGTGGAGGCGTTCGGCTTCCCAGAGGTCGAGCTCGCGTTGGGCGTTGAGCCAGAACTCGGGGCTGTTGCCGAAGAAGCGGGAGAGGCGGAGGGCCATGGCCGCGCTCAGCGCGCGCTTCTCGTTGATGAGCTCGTTGACGGTCTGGCGGGAGACCTTGATGGCCTCGGCGAGGTCGGCGACCGAGAGATCGTAGTCGGGGAGGAAATCCTCGCGGATGAACTCTCCGGGGTGCGTCGGGCGTCTTTGGCGTTTCCTTGTGAGCGTCATGGTCATTGCGTCTGGCGGCAGCCGCCGGGAGTTGCCCGTGAAGAATAGGTCGGCCGTGTGCTTGTTGGCAAACGACTTAATCATGGTAACGCGTCACGTGACACATGTCATGCCGCAGAGGCTAGGTTGGGGGTGAGAGGCACGAAGGGTTGTCGGTCGCCGCTGGCGGAAGTTGCGCGATTGCGCGCGCCCGTGGCGCGCGCCGAAGGCGCGGGTTCCTTCGGCGGTCTCGGCGCTGCGGCCTGTTGTTTTGGCCGTCGCTCAGGGGGTTCGTTCGCGTAGCGCGGTGAGGATCGCGGTGACGGGGGGCGACGGGGCGAGGGTTCCGTCGCCATGGTCGTAGAGGCGGCATGAGCTTGCCTGGGGGTGGTCGGCGGCTACGTCGCGTTCGTCGATCACGATGGTGGGCGAGCCGTGGCCTCGCGCGTAGTCGGGGAGCGCGGGATCGTCGCTCCGCCACTCGGTCCAACCGAGGCCTTGGCCGCGCTCGGCGACTGCCTGGCGAAGCCGTTCGCGCGCCCGCTCCACGTTCGGGCAGTCAGGGTCGTAGATGAGCTCGATCTTGGGGGTCGCGGTTGGCATCGACGGCTAGGAT
>CALJYC010000235.1 GCA_937984275.1 uncultured bacterium
TGGCGGACCCGGCGGCGGCGACTACTGGGGGCGCCTCACGCGGTCTCTTCTACCGGGAGACTGGTACGCCGTCTCCGATGGAGCGGTCGACACCAGCTCGTCGGTTGCCGATCGGCGGGGGAACTTCCAGCTGAGGTTTCACAATCTGACGGCCGACCCCCTTGGCTACGCGAGCTGGCAAACCGCCGACCTTCCCATCCCATGGACGACCCTGGAGACGGAGCTGTTGGCCCGCAACGTGAACATTGTCAGCGTCATCAGCCCGAACTCGAACGGATTGAGTGGGTTTGACGACGCGGCCGCGCTTGGCATCGCCACAGGCTCGGTCGATCAATTTGGAAATCCATATCTCCAGACCATCAATGCGGACGGCTCAGGGCTCTCGACCGCTCTTCTCGATGCGGTGCGGGCGCTGATTGGCGACACGCGCCGCGACATCTCGTTCGTGGCGGAGGACAATCCGGCAACCGGCACTGTCGACGAAACCGAGTTTGTGAGGAACGTGACCTCCAGCTCGTGCCCAACGACCGGTATCAACAATTGCTTGGGCGGGGTGGGGACCAGCGTCTGCGAGGACTGCCTTCAGGGCGCCGAGGTCGCGTTCCAGTTCCGTTTGGGCAACACTTCGGTCACGGAGACCGCGACAGCCCAGATCTTCGACTTCGACATGGTGGGCTTCGCTGGCGCAGCCGAGATCGGTCGCATTCCGATTCGAGTCATGGTTCCCGCGGCGGGCGGATCCTACGGGTCTGGTTTCTACCAGAACACCTACGACTCCGATTTCGTTTGCGAGATGCCACCAGAGCGGCCCGATTGGGGCACGCTGACCTGGACCGGCTCGACGCCATCCGACAGCACGGTGGAGTTCGAGATCTACACAGCCAACACGATCGAGGAGCTTGATTCGGTCATTCCGGTATCGATTGTCTATCCCACCGACACGACGGCGCAGAGCTACGACGTCGGCGACGAGCTCATCAGTGGAGGGCACACGAATTACATGCCGTTCCTTCGCGTGCGGGCCAAGCTCAACGCGTCGAGCGACAGCCTGAGCACGCCAACCTTCGCGGGCTGGTCGATGGAGTTCAACTGTATCCCGTTTGATTAGCTAGGCTGGGCGGAGCAGCATGGACTATCGGCCGCCGCCCCTGACCAGGGTGAGCATGGGCTTCGGCGCATAGCCGGCGAGGTAGCCGCTTTCTTCGGCGACGTAGACCCAGCCGCGTTCGTCGACCCGCATCAGGTCGGGGACGAGGTCGCAGGGGAGGCTTGCGGAGAGCTTCTGTCCGTCGGCTGGGCGTACGACGTGGACCGAGGAGGCGGGGACGAAGAGTGCGCCGCCGCGAAGCACGGGCTCGAGACGGCGTGGGATCTCGTCTGCGAGGGCGTCCGCGAGGTTCGTGCTCCAGCGCACGTTGCCCGAGCGCACGTCGAGCGCGCTCAACTGACCGAACGGGGCGTTGACGATCCAGGTTTCGTCAAAGGTCAATCCGGCGCCGCCGATGCCCAGCCCCGGATCCCTGGTTTCCCAGAGGGACTTGCCGGTCTGCAGACAGTGCGCGGCCAGGGCGGCCTCGTCGCCGGCGGTCGAGACGAGGGCGACGTTGGCTGCAGCGCAGGGGTCCGAGGTCGGCGGCCCCTGAAGCTCGCGCTGCCAGCGCGGTTGGCCGCTATAAAGATCGATCGCAAAGAGTGCCCCCTCGCGCCGGCCCCGAACCGCGGCTGCGATGACTGTTTCGTTGCTGACCAGCGGCTTGAACTGGAAGCATCCGCGCTCGGCAAAACGCCAGACGTCTTCGCCGGTGGCAATGTCGAGGGCGTGGATCGCCTCCTCGCCGCAGGTCACCAGGAGCACGCGTCCGACCTTGGTCATGCGGAACTCGCCGCCGCTTCGCGAGGCAAAGCGCCAGCGGGGCTCGCCGGTTCGCACGTCGATCGCGACGAGCCGGTGGCTGCCTTCGGTGACCACCGCGACCGGAGGAATGTTGTCGCCCCCGGCCATCAATCCTACGGGCGGGCCGCCGATGCGCGGGGTGATGTGCGTCGTGCAGTAGGGCTCGCCGTCTTCCACGTTGCACAGCTCGACCTCACCATCGGCCGACAGACGGATCAACACCGACCCGGCCATCAAGGTCGTCGACGCCTCGCCAGGACGCGCCCACAGCACCTTGCCGTCGTCGCGGGACACGGCGACGACATGGGTCTGGGTCGCGATCACCAAACGATCGCCGCACATGAACACCGAATTCGCGTCGAGCCCTTCGAGGCAGATGCGCCAGCGCTCGTCGAACTGCAGAGAGGGCAGCCTGCTGGGCGCCGCGGCTTCTTCCGATTCGCCGCTGTTGTGGATGCGCAGGCGGTCCGGGTCGAGATTGACGAAGCTGTCTGCACTTCGGCGGGCACGGATCTCGCGCCGGAGCGCCCGGACCTCCTGGCGGAGGGCGCGCACGCGAAGGTTTCGGCTCTGACCGCGGTCCGAGCTGACTAAGCTGCGGAGCAAATCGCTCGCGAGCTTGAGGATGGGTAGGGCGGCCTCGGCGATCGTGAGCGAGGTTGCCGTAAGGTCACCACCGCCGTCCGAGGAGAGCTCCACGGTGACCAGTTGGTGGGACGATTTTCGCATCGCGATCTGAAAGCCGCCTGCCCGCAAGCGGACATGTGTGGGCCGCGTGCTGTCCCACGAATCGATGAGAGTTCGTACTCCGACGACCATGCGGTGGGCCGCCAGCATGATCGGGCCCCGCACCAAGGAAAGCCGGCGTCCTCGAACGAAGGCCCACAAGTGTCCCTCGAAGAGCAACGCGTGCACATCGGCGCGTGCCGATCGCCCTTGGGCCGAGGACGAAGAAGGATAGACCGCCGCCTCGTATCCGAAGGCGAGCGGGACGTGCTCGCCCGGCGTGTCGAGCTCCCCGCCCCGCTGATTCATCGGTACGACGAGACCCTCGGGGTCGGGTGTGATCTTGGTCGCCAGCGCTCGTTCGGCGACGCGGAGTGCGATCTGCCGGGCGGTCGGGTCGAGCTCTTGTCCCGCCATGTCGAGCATCGACTGCGCACAAGTGTCCAGCAATCGTCGAAGCGAGACGGCGCGGTCCAGCTGGTAGACGACCGGCGCGCTGGCCGTACCGTAACAGCTGACCAGCACCGAGTCGCCTCGGCGGACCAAGGCATACTCGATAGCGGCTGTGGCTAGCGGCAACAAGACTTTGCGTTTTGCGCCGATCGCGAGCGCCGCCGCGGCCGCAGTGAGCTCTGCCAAAGCCGGGGTTTCCACGTCGAGCTCCCTGCCGAGGAGGAGATGCGGAACACCGGAACTAGCGCGTTTTTGAGCGTATGAGAGCGATTCGTCCAAGTGGGCGACCCTGTTGTTCTTCCAACGCGAGCTGGGAAGAAAATGGTACTTGGTGCGTTCAACTTGGATCCAATAAAAGGCGTGTTGGCGTATATGTTGACAGCGCGTGACGGCACGATGCCGACCGGTGGTGCGAGCTCAGGCAGCTCATTGCGCTGGGGGTGCCGGAGCAACTGGTCGACGCGTCTCGAGACGCGTGGCCTGCGGGCTAGTCTCGGCTTCTCCCAGGAGCTCGCCCATCGCGGCGGCATATGCTTGACCGGAGTGGTTTGCCTCGAGGTATCGACGGGCTTCTTCGCGGACGGTGGTTGCCGCGTGGTTGTGCTCCAGCAAGAGCTTCGCCCCTGCGGCCAGCGCATGAGGATCGTCGTCGGGCACCGTGATACAGGCGTCTCGAACAGGAAGCGCTGCGGTGGCCCGCTCCATCGCGACCACCGAGAGCCCTCGGGCGAACGCATCGAGCATTTTGATCGGCAGCCCGCCTTCGGTCCGCCTCGGAATCCAGGCGAGGTCGCTTGCGGCGTGTGCCAGCTGACGGGCCCGCTCTCCGTCGATACGGCAGAAATGAAGGGCATCGGCGACCTCCAGGCGGTGTGCCAGCTGACGGGCAGGAGCCGGGTCGGACTCCGTCGCAACCAGCAGACCTGCCGATGGGTGGGTGTGCCGCAAGATCACCAAGGCCTCGAACAGGGTCTCCCAACCTTGGTAGTGGTCGAGGTTGCCTGCGTAAAGGCAAACGTGAGCGTTCGCGGGAAGGTCCAGTGTGGCGCGGGCTTCATCCCGCGTCGGCGGCGCGTCCGGTAGGGCCCAGGGGACCGGCAGGTACCGTGCGCCTGGTCCGAGGAGCTGGGCAAGCGAAGGGGCAACGGCCGCGACGCCGGCGACTCGCGCACAGACACGCCCTTCGACGCGCGTGGCGACTCCACTGACGAGATCGGTTGGCAGGGAAGGGAAGTACACCGGGAGCTCGCGGGCGAGGCAGGTGTGCGCGATGTAGTAAACCGGTGCGGCCTGCGCGACGAGAGCGGCGAGCGCCGCTTCGATGTGGTGGGCCACGATGGCGGTGGGCTGGATACGCCGTGCCAACCGGCGCGTTTCGATAACGCACCGCGCATCGAGTCCGATCTTGCCCCACGAGGGCCCGGAGCGAAGCGAGCGCACCTTGGGGAAGTCTGGGATTCGGTGCACTTCGTAGGGCGCGTCGAGCTCGTATGCTGCTTGTGCGTACGTCAATAGGTGGGTTGGCCGACCCGTGCTTGCCGAGGCGTCCAGCATGGCGGCAATAGCCGCTTGGGTGCCCTGGTAGCTAGGGAAGGGGAGGCAGGCGACGTGGAGAATCATTCGATGTAGCCCAGGGCGCGGAGACGCGATTCCACGAGCCCCTCGTTTTGCGTGTGGCGTGATGCGACCGAGCTGGCTTCGGGGAGCGGCTGCGCCGATGCGCCTCGGTCGTCGCTCAACGTCTCCCAAAGAACACGCCCTTTGAACGACGGCGGCACCGAGAGGCCCAGTCGTGAGAGGAGCGTCGCGGTTAGATCGGCGATGTGTGCATCGAGCTGGCCCACTGGTTGCACGCTTGGCCCGGCCAGCGCCATGAACCCATGCGAGCGGTGGCTGCCGGGGAGGCTCCGGCCTTTTTTGCCGAGCTTTTCGTGGTCCGCGAGCTTTCTGAAGGGGCTGCGGGTGCGTTGGGGCCGGGTAGAGCGGCTTTGCCGCGGCGGAGGCGAGCTTGGCATCAAGTTGTAGGAGTACCCGTCGTCGAGATGGAGATCGAGGAGGAGGTCTGGTGCGCGATCCAAGTGGGGACCTTCGAAGAGATCTTCTCGGGGGACGACCGCTCGAAATACCGGCTTACCACTCCATGGGTCGCGCGTGTCGAGCAACGCGGCGCGCACTCGCAGGATCGTCTCACGTCGTTGATCGGGTCGAACGATGCCGTCTGGTTCTCGGCCGGCCATGTTGAGGTAGATGCCTGGGAAGTAGTTCAGCTCGTCGCTGAAGGCGACCGTGTTTCGCATGTCGATTGCGCCAAAGCGCACGTGCGACTCCAGGCGACTGGGGAGCCAAGCGTTACCCAGGCGAAAGAGTCGCTCCCGGAGGCGTGGGGGAAAGCGCCGCAGCGCGAGCTCTTTCAGTCGTCCCCCCCCCCGACCCCGTTGCTTCCGAAACCGAAGCAAGCCGTGCTCCGCCAACAGGCGATTGAGGTACAGCACCTTGTCCGACGAGCCACCTGACCCGTGGTCACTGAGCACCGTGATCTCGGACTCGCTGCCGCCGGCGGCTTCCAGGAGCGACCCGAAACTTTGGTCGAGGGCCTCGTACACCCGGAGGAGCCCACGCCGCTGCTCGACCGACACGCTGGCGGGCCGGCGCGGTGATTCCGGGTCGTGGTGCGCCCACAGGTAGTGCGACGCGGTATCGCTTTCGCCGAAGTACACCGCAAAAACGTCCCAGTCCTGCCGCTTCAACAACCATCGAGCCCACTCGGTTTTGCGCGCGACGCGCCGTTCGAGCGCGGCTGGTAGGTCATCGACCCAGCCCGGCGCGTCCGCATGGAACTCATCCACATCGTCGAAGGTCGGCGCACCGAACCGTTGCACCGTCTCATCGTAGAGCGACGGCGGCCACATGAAGGATCGATCCGCCTCGAAGGCCACCGGCGCGTCCCACCCGCTCGCGAAGATCCCATGCTCGAGCTCCTCGGGGGGCCAAGTGGCCGGAAAGCTCAGACACGCGCACCGCAGCCCCAGCTGATCGAGTTGCCTAAACACGGTCGGCACCTCCCGCGCCGTCCCCGCGGTGAACCGCACCTGGTAACCCTTGCGTGTCGTGAAATCGAAAACCCCATGACGAGCCGGGTCGACGCCGGTAAGAAAGGTGGTCCAGTTGGGCAAAGTGGCGGGCGGCTGCACCGACTCGAGCGCACCGAACACGCCGCGGGCCATGAGGGCGTGGAGGTTGGGGAGGTGCTTCGGCCCAAACTGCTCGACGAGGGTGGGGTCGAAGCCATCGAGTCCCACCACCAACGCCCGAGCACCCATCCCCGAAGCCTAGCGCGAAAAAAGACAGAAAAAGGGGTCAGACCCCTTTTTGAAAGGGTTAATTCCCTGGCGCTGCTACCGGGTCCAGTCCCTTCCCAAAATTCCCGGCGGCCGGGGCACTCCGAATGCACTCAGGATTGTCGGCGCGACATCATCGATCTGCGCCCCCTCGACATACCCCCGCCCTACGGTTCCCCCGCCACTCATCACGAAGATCCCGTTCCAATCGTGGTTGCAGCTGTCCGGCCCGGTGTCGTTTTCGGTCACGACGATTCGCCCACCCCCGATCGATCCAATTGCGCGCAGGTTCAAGTCGTCGAAGTAGGCCATGAGGTCGGGCGGGAAGCCTCGGGCTTGGCGGTAGTGTTCTTCGGGGATTCGCACCGATGTTGAGATGGGATTGCCTTCGTCGTCCCGTGCGTTCTCGAGCGCGCCGCGCAGCTCGTCGCGCACCGCTCGGACCTCGCCGGGCGCGATGACCCCGTTTGGCTCACGGCCGGTGACGTTGAGGAACACCCTCGCGTAGTAGCCGCCCTCAGCCCACGCCGTCGTGCGCGTCCAATCGATTCGCTGGTGGTTCAGGGGACCACGTGCGGCGGGCGGCTCTCGAAGCACCAGGTATCCCTTTCGGATCAACCATTCGTTGATACAGAAACCCCCGTGCATCGCCCGTGCGCCGTGGTCGCTGACGACCAACACCGGTGTGTCTTCGCCGGCCAGGCTGCAAAGGCGCCCGATGTGGGTGTCGAGCCGTCGGTAGTACTCGCGGCCCAGGTGTTCCCACGGGTTGCCGGCTTCGTGCCGCGGGTGATCTGGATCGATGTGCTGCCAAAACGCGTGATGGAAACGATCGACGCCGATTTCCACCATCATCATGAAGTCCGGCTGTTTCTCGTTCCAAACATGCTCTGCGATGTCCACATGCTGCTCGGTCATCATCACGATGTCCCGGTAGATTCGATCGAGGTCGTCGGCGCGGAAGTTCTCCACGTCCGCCCGATAGGGACCAAAGCGGTCTTCGATCTCGGTTTGGAGCTCCCTTGGGAAGCACCACGGAGCATCGCCGCCGGGCCACATGAAGCCGGACACCATCTGACCACGGACGGCCGTTGGTGGCGAGGTGAGTGGAACGAAGAGCGGAGCAACTCTGTGGCCGTGCTCACCAAGCCAATCCCAAACGCGCTTCACGCGAACGTCGTCTCCATTTGCCAGGCGGAGCCCAGTTTCACCCACAACTCGGTTTCGAAACCCATACAAGCCGAGCTCGCCCGCGTCGCGTCCCGACACCATGCACGTCCAGGCCGGCACCGTGATCGGTGGCTCCGAGCTTCGAAGCGAGCCCCACGTGCCGTGCTGCATTAGCGCGGACAGG
>CALJYC010000236.1 GCA_937984275.1 uncultured bacterium
TGCAATCCGCGGCGAGGTCCCCGAGGTCGTGTTGCGCCAGGTCGGCAAAGACATGGCGGACCGAATCGAGCGTCTGCAGGGTGTGTCGGGGACGTGGCGCAACGGCATTCGAGACCGGGAATTCCGGGTTGATGTCGATCCAGACCGACTGGCGGCATATCGACTTTCCCTCACGACCGTCACTGAATCGCTTCGATTTCGCGCGGCCAACGTCCCGGCAGGGACGACCAAGGGCGATGGCGATGCGCGGCTCGTCCGCGGGATGACACGGGTCAACGACGTCGAGGAGCTGGCCAATGTCGTAATCCGGCCCGACGCCCAAGGTGGATCGGTACGCGTTGGTGATATTGCCGAGGTGAAGGATACGTTCGCGGCTGGGAAGTTCAGTGGTCGCGTGAACGGTCAGCCCGCGATTGTCCTCACTGTTCGGAAAGAAGAGCAAGCCGACAGTGTGCGGATTAGCGAAGACGTGCACGCGCTGGTCGATCGCTTGAGGCCGACACTTCCGCCCGGAGTCACGATCGACCTGTTTGGCGATGCCGCTGCTGAGGTCGAGCACTCGCTCGGCACGCTCTACACGAATGCCGCCGTGGGGCTCTTGCTGGTTTTGCTTCTTCTTTGGGTCGCAATCGGCGCGCGCAACGCCACGATGGCGGCGATTGGGCTTCCGGTCGCGTTGGCCGGCGCGATCATCGCAATGCATATGATGGGCATCACGATCAACATGATGTCGCTCATGGCGTTGATCTTGTGCCTGGGTGTGGTGGTCGACGACGCGATCATCATCATCGAGAACATCTACCGGCAAATGGAAGAAGGGATGCCGCGGCGAAAGGCTGCTGTGATCGGCACACAAGAGGTGTTCTGGCCGGTCGTAGCGTCGACGCTGACCAGCTGGGCAGCCTTCTTGCCGCTGCTCATGATGGAAGGCGTTCTCGGGAGTGCCTTTGAGATCATCCCCAAGGTCGTCGTCGCCTCGCTTGCTGCGTCGTTGATCGAGGCGATGTTCATCTTGCCGAGCCACATGGCGGATTTCGGGAAGCTTTCAGCTTTGAAAAGCAGAGAGTCGGGGCCCCCGAAAACACGGCTGCAGCGGGCCGGTGCGCGCGTCCTAGACGCGTACGAACGCATTCTGCGCTGGTCGCTTCGGCACCGGGCCACCGTCGTTTTCGGCGCCTACGCGTTATGTGGGGTGATGGTTGGCTTCGCGTTCACCGTCAAAGACGTGATTCTCCTCACGGAAGGCGACCCGGACATGTTTGACGTCCGCGTCCATATGCCGACCGACTCATCTAAAGAGGAAACCGAAGCGCTCCTCGCCAAGCTCGATGAGCGGATCCTGGCGCTCGACAATCCCGACGTGGAAGCCACCGTGACGGTTCGCGGGATGACTCGTACTGACATGGGGTTCAGCTCGGGCGATCACCTCGGGATGGTCAGCGTGTTCGTCGTTCCGGCCACCGAGCGCAGCAGTATGCACGCCGGGCGCGATCTAGTAACCCGAGTGAGCGGACTTTATGACGACGTCGTAGGGCCGACTCGACTGGAGGTCGTCGAGGTACGGCCCGGACCCCCACGAGGTGCGCCCGTCGCAGTTCGGATCCGCGGCGAGGACTACGAGCGCCTCGTCGATCTCGCCGAGCAAGTCTTGGCAGAAGTTCGCGTCACTCCGGGGACCCGTAACTCGAACCACGACTACGAGCTCGGCAAACAAGAGCTCCAGATCAAAGTCGATGAGGAGCGTGCAGCTCTCCACGGCCTCACGCCGGAGATGGTTAGCGGATGGCTGCGGAGTGCGTTCGGAGCCACCCCTGCGTCGACGCTGCGTGAAGGCGATGACGAGATCGACATCGTTGTGCAGCTGCGAGAAGACGTGCAGCAGGATCCAGCCCGCATCGCTTCATTGCAACTGATCGCGCCTAATGGCGACGAGGTGGCGATTCGCGAAATCGCGGACGTTTCACACGGACGAGGTCCCGGCGCAATCCGCCGCTACCAACAAAAGCGGGTCGTCAGCGTGCTGTCAGGCATCGACGAGAAGGTCACCAACAGCGGAGAGGTGAACTCGACGCTCCAGAAGAAGCTCTCGGCGCTAGAGGCCGCGAACTCGGATGTCCGGTTCGAGTACGGAGGGCAGTTCGAGGAGACACAGGAATCAGTCGACTCGCTATTCCGAGCGTTCATCGTCGCGATGCTGCTGATTTACACGATCCTGGCCACACAGTTTCAGAGCTTCTCGCAACCCTTGGTCGTGATGGCAGCGATTCCACTGTCCTTCATTGGCGTGACGGGCGGCTTCTTGCTGAGCTCCAAAGCGATTGGGTTGATCGCCCTCGTCGGCGTCGTCGGGCTAACGGGAATCGTGGTCAACGACTCGCTGGTGCTGGTCGACTTCATAAACAAGCGGCGAAATCGCGGGATGGCGCTCGACGAGGCGATCATCGAGTCCGGAAAGCTGCGTCTCAGGCCGATCTTTCTGACCAGCGTCACCACGATCGCCGGACTCTTTCCCTTGTCGCTTGCAACCGAAAGCCTGCCACACCTGGCCCCGATGGCGCAGGTGATCGTGTACGGCCTCACGTTCTCGACACTGCTTACCCTATTGGTGGTGCCTTGCCTCTATCGGCTCGACGTGGACCTGGCCGCGCGCGTGTCGGGTTGGTTTGCGCCGGTGACCCGTTGGGTGACCGACCCAGGTGCGGCGGCGCTCGACGAGACAGCAGATACGACCACCGAGTAGCCACCCGCTCGCTCGTGGCAACCCCCTCGGGGAGCTGCTACGCGCAGACAATGGCCAAGCGTTTCGACAACCAAGTCGTCTGGATTACGGGCGGAGGCAGTGGGATCGGCCGCGCGCTGGCGCTTGCCTTTGCTAGCGAAGGCGCAACGGTAGCGGTGTCAGGGCGGCGCGATGACCGGCTTCAAGAAGTGGTGCAGCAGCTCGAGGCGCGTGGAGCCAAAGGCTTGGCCGTTCGATGCGACGTCACCGATGAGGCATCGGTCGCGGAGGCCGTTCGGAAAGTCGTTCGGACTCTGGGTGGTCTCGATGTCGCCGTCGCCAATGCGGGGTTTGCGGTTGCCGGGCGAATCGAAAAGCTCTCAGCGGCTGATTGGCGGCGCCAGCTCGACGTAAACGTGATCGGCGTCGCGATGACGGCGCGGTATGCCATTCCACACCTGCGAGAACGCAAGGGGCGTCTGGTGCTGGTCGGTAGCATCTCGTCGATGATGTCGACGCCGGGCGTTGGGGCATACTCTGCATCCAAGTACGCCGTTCGTGCGATCGGGCAAGCACTTGCAGTCGAGCTCCACGGAAGCGGCGTGACCTGCACTACGATTCACCCAGGCTACATCGAGAGCGAGATCGCCCAAGTCGACAACCAGGGTCGCTTCGATGCATCCCGGGAAGATCGACGCCCCAAGAACTTGATGTGGTCCGCCGATCGGGCGGCGCGCACGATGGTCGACGCGGTCGCAGCGCGGAAGCGTGAGCATACGTTCACGGGGCACGGTAAGGTCGGTGCGTTTGCCGGTCGCCACATGCCGAGCCTCATCTACTTCGGCCTCACCCGCGGCAAGAAGCAGAAAAAGTAGTTCCTACTGCACCACGAACCGGAACATGATGATCAGGTAGGTCTCCTTGCGACCACCGATATCCTGCCGCAGAGCCACTTCGGCGCCAACCTTCCCCTTGCTGAAGCCCGCACCGGCCGTGATTTGGTTGAGATTGCGGCCTTGGTCGCGACGGTACCCGAAGCGGAGTGGGACCATCTCGCCGGCGATGTAACTCAAGCCTCCACCGGCGATCAGCTTTGTCTTCTGAAAGGTGGTGAAATCGAAGAGCATGTCGCCACCAATGCTGAAGCTCGGGACAGGTGCAAGGCTCACGCTACCCCCGGCCATCTGTGGAGCGAGTACCGAGTGAGTCTTGATGAGATTGTAGCCGAGGCCCGAAAGTCGGAGCCATGGAATCGGCGTAATCGTGAGTGACGCGTCCATGGTGACGCGTTCCAATGACGGGCCGAGCCTCTGACCTTCATGGCGGTCGGCTTTGAGTTTCGCCCAGCGGAAGCCGAGGCCGAGGCCGAGTTGTGGAATGGCTTGAATCCCAATCCCGGACCGCCAATCCCAGCCGCTGTACCGCCTATTTTCCCCACTGAATACACCGCGGAAGCTGGTGCCCATCGCGATCTTCTTACTGGTGGTCGAGTCGCTGATCGAGCTGCCGATGGTCCAGTACGTCCCTCCGTTGCTCTTGCTGCCTGGGATGATCTGAGAGAAGGCCTCGACGTCATAGGTTGATACGGCCGCCATGTTGGAGGTGTTGTACGCGAGTGCGGAGACCCCTACTGCGCCTGCTCGCGCGCCCGATCCCATCGCCAGCCCGTAGGTTGTGTCGAGCGTGTCCTCGGTGGGCACGACCTCGGGGTCACCGAGGCCACCCACACCCGATGGCGCCGGCTGCGCCAAAGCGACTCGCGTTGGGCACAACGCCGTCAAGAGACCGACGAACACCGTCGCCCATAAAGCTAGTTTTCCCCCCATGGGTAATACTCTCGGGGAAGCTAACAGCGATGGATCACCCGTCCAAATTGTCGACCCCACGGTGATCAGAGCATCCATGCGTTCGTGCGAAACGAAACAGAAACATCGTGAGTTGTCGGTGGATAAGTTGTGGATCCAACGCGCGACTCCTACGGTTCGCGCACGATCGCACAGATGAAAAATCACCAACACCTGTGGACGAAGTGCGCGTGAGTGCGCGCTTGATGTTGCGCAAACGATAACTCGACAGAATTCAGAATGATCACAACAGCTTGTCAACAGGGAAGAAACAACAGGTAAAGCAGTGCAGGTGTCTGTCAAAAAAACTGCATGTGAATCTTTCGCGATCACAAGTGGT
>CALJYC010000237.1 GCA_937984275.1 uncultured bacterium
CAATCGGTTCGCAGCTGCGAGGCCGGCGACCCGGTCGCTCCCGGCGACGGCGGCAACCAGGAGGACCCAGAGCTTCCCCCCGACGAGCTCGCTCTTGCCTGCGATGCCCTTTGCCAGGCCATCGACTCGTGCCCCACCACCCGCGCCGAGTCCGACTGCCTCGAAGTCTGTGTCACTTCGTATGGATCGGTAGAGAACGGCTCATCGGTATGCCGCGGCGCGCTCATCGACACGCTCAACTGCCAGGCGGCCATGACATGCGGAGAGATCGAGAACCGCGTGCGTGGCTACGACGCCTTCGATTCGTGCCGGGAGGCTGATGATCACGCCGCGGAGGTCTGTCTGCAGTAGTCAGGCCCCTGAATTCTTAGCTTGAGCCTTACCTATTTTCGTATGGAATTGAGTCACGGCGGAAGTGACGACGACAGCGACTCAGGCAAGGACTGCGACCCCGACGGGCCGACGCCCAACAAGGGCGACAAGCACTGCAAGTAGCGTTGGCTGATTAGGGAACCCATCGGACGCCGACACCGCCCTGTGTGACGGTGTTGCCGCGTTCGATCCCCACAAACGTGCTATCCCTCCGGCGATGGCAGCCTATTTGTATCCAATCAGCCTGGCCGCTCTCTCGGGGTTGATGATCGTCCTCGAGCGGTTCTTCCCGTGGCGCCCGGAACAGAAGCAGCTTCGGCCCAAGCTGTGGTCGGACGTGATCCACCTCGTGTTCAACGGGCACTTCCTGGGCGTCCTGCTCGCAGGGTTGGCTAGCACTTGGATCCTGCCTCACGTCGACCGCTGGCTCGGCGTCCAGGGGCTAACCGATGCGGTCTACCGCAACGCCGCCGCGGACTGGCCGTTGTGGGCGCAGATCATCATCGCCCTCGTGGTCGTCGACTTCATCCAGTGGTGCGTGCACAACTTGCTGCACCGCATCCCGTTGTTTTGGGAGTTTCACAAGGCACACCACAGCGTCAAGGACGAGGAGATGGACTGGATCGTCTCCTTCCGCTTCTCGTGGCTCGAGGTGATCGTCTACAGGTCGGTTCTCTACCTCCCGCTGGTCTTCTTCGGTTTCCGCTGGGAGGCGCTGATGTTCCACGCGATCTTCGGCACGCTCATCGGCCACCTCAACCACGCCAACCTCAACTTGGGCCACGGGCCCTGGCGCTACATCCTCAACAGCCCGCGGATGCACATCTGGCACCACGACTACGAGGGTGATGCCAACAGCACGGTGAACTTCGGCATCATCTTCAGCAGCTGGGACTGGATCTTCGGCACGGCGAAGATGCCCGCCGACCCACCGCCGCACCTGGGCTTTGCAGGCGTCGAGACTTTTCCCGACAACTTCTTCAGTCAGGAGATCTGGCCGCTCGAACGGTTGTGGCCCGGCCTGCACAGCAAGGTCGCCTGGTCTGTGATCGGTGCGCTGGTGATGGCTGCGGCGTGGTATCTGCACGAGCCTCGCGGGGCTCGACCCGAGACGCCAATGCTCGGTGAGTCGGCTGCTGCTTCGCAGCCCAGCGGGGTTTTTCCTCCGTCGGACGCCTATTCTGCGAGCCCCGCCGAGGCCGAGGCGGCGCTGCGTCGCTTCGGGGACCAGGCGCGTGCGGACGGCTACGCCCACTCCGAGGCCATGGTGAGCGGATCGGAGCTTGCCAAGGCGCTCGGCGCTCCTTCGTTGGTTTTGCTCGACGTGCGTCCTGCGGACCGCTTTGCGCTTGGGCACATTCCTGGCGCGCGCCGGCTCGACCGCGGTGATTACTCGAGCGGCGACGAAGTCCCAGGCCTGTCGCGAACGCCAGACGAGCTCGAGCAGCTGTTGCGTGACCGCGGCGTGCAGAGGGGCAGCACCGTGGTGCTCTACGGCGACGGCGGGCCCGAGCCGTATCGCTTGTGGTGGACCCTGCGGGTGGTGGCCGACTTCGATACGCGCGTTCTCGATGGCGGGCTGCAGAGTTGGAAAGCAGCGGGTCATCACGTGGCCGGCGGTGACGGGCTCGAGGTCGGGTCGGGCGACGTTGCGATAGACGCGCCGGCTGCGCTCCCCATCCAGCGCTGGCCGGAAACCTCGGCCTTCATCTCGCAACACCCTGGCGCAAAGTTGCTCGACACACGCAGCGCGATCGAGTTCAGTGGCGCCGAACAACATCGCAAGGCGGCGCGCGCGGGGCACATCCCGGGTGCGGTGCACCTCGACTGGGTGGACGTGCTGCGTGACACGGACGCCGATCACCGTCTGAGGCAGCCCTCGGAGCTTCGCGAGCTCTTCGCCAGTCGCGGTGTGGCGGACGACACGCCCGTGGTCACTTACTGCCAGTCGGGCACACGGTCGTCGGCGGTCTACTTCGCGCTCGTGCAGCTCGGCTTCAACGCCGACGACATCCTCAACTATGATGGTTCCTGGGCGGAGTACAGCCGCCTCGATCTGCCTGTGGAGCCGTAATGCGGGCAGCGGTGCTCGTGATGCTGGTCTCTGCGACGGTGCTTGGTGGCGCCCTCGGCGCAGCACGCGGCACCTGGCGTGCAACGCCTCCGGTCGACGATGAAACTTTCGTACGCGGCGTCGCACTTGGCCTATTCGCAACCGATCCGGAGTGGGACTACGGGCCACTAGTCGAGGAGATCCGCGCTCGCGGTGCAACCGACGTGCTGGTAGTGGTCAACGCGTACCAGTCCAATCGCTTCGCCTCCGACATCGCGCCGCGCCCGGGCCACTCGCCAAGCGAAGCCACGGTGGCGCGCACGCTGTCAGAGGTGAAGCGCGCCGGCATGCGGGCGGCGCTGATGCCCGTGGTGCGGCTGCAAACGCGCGGGCCACACGACTGGCGCGGGGTGATTGCACCGGCCGACGGCCTCGATGCTTGGTTCGAATCGTACCGGCGTTTCGTTTTGCCTCTGGCGCGCATCGCGGAAGACGCCGGCACGCAGCGCTTCGTGGTCGGCTCCGAGCTCGGTTCCCTCGAGCGCTACGAAGAGCATTGGCGTCCCCTCATCTCCGAGGTGCGTCAACGCTTTTCTCGCACGCTCACCTATTCGGCCAACTGGGACCGGAGTCGTTCGGTAGAGTTTTGGGACGCCCTCGATGAGGTAGGCCTGACCGCGTACTTCCCGCTCGCGACTGACGGTGAGCCGCCCTCCGACGACACGCTGGCACGCGCCTGGCGCGCGCCTCGCAAGGAAATCGACGCCCTCGCACGGCGCGTGGGCAAGCCCGTCCTGATCACGGAGGTTGGGTACGCCAGTCAGCGCAGCGCGGCCTACCACCCATGGGACGACACGTCCGTCGCCGGGGTGGACCTGCGGTTACAGCAACGTCTGTACCGCGGCTTCTGCGACGCTTTCGCGCAGACCCCGAGCGTTGCGGGGTACTACGTCTGGAACTGGTTTGGCTTTGGCGGTCCGCGTGATGCGGGCTTCACCCCGCGCGGCAAGCCAGCCGCGAACGAGTTGGCCAAGTGCTTCGCGCGCCCGCGGCCGGCTCGAGCACATGCAGGAAACCCATCATGAGCACCACACACGACGAGCACTCACCACACGAAGGACGCCGCAGCTTCGTCCTCGGCACCTTGGGACTGGGTGGCAGCACGCTATTGACCGCCGTGGCGGGCTGCCGTTCGGCCACGCCCCCACCGCCCTCTGATGCGGCTCCGGCCAAACAGGCCGCGCCGGTTGAGGCGCCGGCGCTCCCCGACAACAAAGATCCGGCGAACTTCATCAAACACGGCGACAACCCACTCACGCTCGAAACACGGCGCGAAAAGCTCGGCACCAGTGTGCTCACCGCGACGAGCGTGTTGTTCGTTCGCCAAAATCTCCCATTGCCACCGCCCGAGTTCGTCGCCGACCGCGACGGATGGACCGCGCGCATCGAAGGCGTGAAGCGCGCGGGCGAAATTCGCGTCGACGCACTCAAGGGCCTCGGACTGACGACCCTCGCGACCGTGCTCCAATGCTCGGGCAACGGCCGCAAGTACTACATGCACGGACCGAGCGGCTCGGGATGGGGCGTGGGTGCGGCAGGTTGCGTGATGTGGAGCGGCGTACCCTTGCGTGACGTCGTCGAGCACTTCGGCGGCGTCGAAAAGGGCATGCGCTACATGACCACCACCGGCGGCGAGCCTCTACCGCCGGATCTGGATCGCAATCAGGTGGTCGTAGAGCGCTCCATTCCAATCAATAAGGCACTCGACGACTGCCTCTTGGCCTGGGAACTGAACGGCGAACCGATCCCGCGCTCCCACGGCGGGCCGCTGCGGTTGATCGTGCCGGGTTACTTCGGCTGCAACCAGATCAAGTTCGTCAAACGCATCGCCTTCACCGCCGAGCAAGGCCCCGCCAAGATCCAGCAGACCGGCTATCGCATGCGTCCCATCGGGGAAAAGGGCTCGCCCGATCAACCCGGCATGTGGGAGATGCCGGTCAAGTCCTTCGTCACGTTGCCCACCGACCAGACACCGGTGGTGGCGGGGAAGTTCCGCGTCACCGGCGTCGCCTTCGGCGGCACCAAGGCTGTGGCCAAGGTCGAGGTGTCGACCGACGGCAAGCGCTGGCACAAGACGCGCTGGGTCGGACCCGACCTCGGGCAGTACGCGTGGCGCGTCTTCGAGGTAGAGCTCGAGCGCGAGCCCGGGCCGGTCAAGCTCTACAGTCGCGCGACCAACGTTGCAGGCGATGTGCAGCCCGAGCTCCGCAACGAAAACGAGCGCGGTTACGGGAACAACAGCTGGCGAGACATGGGTGTCACCGTCCAGATCTGCAACGCCGACGACGCCATCTGCCTGACGCCGCCCCCCGACAGGAGCGACGCACCGCGCGGCCCACGCAAGCCGGTCGTGCTATCGGAGGCCGGCAAGCGTGGGCGCAAGCTCTTCCGCGAGAAGGCCATGCCCCCATGCTCGACGTGCCACACTCTCAGCGACGCCGAGGCGATTGCTCAGGTCGGCCCCAACCTCGACGATCTCGGCCGCAGCTTCCAGCAGGTTAAAGCGGCCGTCACCAACGGCGTCGGCGTCATGCCCCCATTCGGGCAGACGCTGACCCCAACGCAGATCGAGGACGTGGCTCGATACGTCTACGAAGCCACGCGCCGTGATTGAGGCGACGGAGTACCAAATGAAGACCACGCATCAAGTTCTGTTGATCTCCGTTGTGCTCGTGGCCCTGGCCGGTGCGCGCCCCGCCGCGGCCTACGACAAGTCGGCCTTCGTCGCGCCCGAAGACGGAGCGCTCGTGGTGCTAATTCAGAACCTGCACGAGGACCGAGCGATGAGCTTCGTCGTTTTCGACGCGGATAAGACATGCGTGGCCGAGGTGGGGGGCCGTGAAGCCGAGATAATTCGGATGAAGCCCGGGAAACACACGCTTTACGTCGCGGCCTACAGCAATCATCGGATCGACCTCGACCTTGCGGCCGGACGCACGTATTTCATTCGGCTGTTTTCGACCGAGAAGTTTGCGACGCGCGTCTCGGACGTGACGCTGGTGCAGCGGGGCACCGTCTCATACAAGCTCGTCAGGAACTGGCTCGAAGGCGCCCGGGTGGTCCACGCCAGCGAAGACCCGTGCCGCGGCAAGCCACTCAAGGAAAGAACAAACCGAACGCAGCGACGAATCAACGAGGCCAACGCCGATTGGAAAAACGGCGACGAGCTCTATCGGTTCAAGTACAAGCTGCTCAAGGAGGACGGCCTGACCGCGCAAGAGGTTGGTTGGCTCTGAGCCCGATAGAGGGCTCGGCTTACGGAAGTCCCCACGGACGCTGGAGCGCGTCGTATTCGCTCCGGGGGAGGGCGACGAGCACGGCGGCGTTCGGCTGGAGCCAACTGGCGAAGGTTTCGAGCGTGTCCATGGGCATCGCGGTGCATCCGGTCATGCCGCTGTCAGGCCCTCGCCAGACGTGAATGAAGATGCAGCTCCCCGCGCCTGGCTCGGTTTGTTCGGTGTTGTGCTCGACCACGATGGCGATGGCGTAGAGCTCGTCCTGGCGACGCATGTACTCGGCGCTCTGCCAATCGATTGCGGTGTCGGCGGTCGACACGATGCGATTGTAGTGACGTGACTTCGGGTCGTCGACGCAGCGAAGCTCGGGGGTCGCTTGCACATACGGCAGAGATACACCCTCGCGCGCACGGTCGTAGCCGTACGCCGTGCCCATGTCGAAAACGCCGGCGGGAGAGCGACCATCGCCCTCCCGCTTGATCGGACCACGCCTACCCGCGGGCGCCCCGTTTCCGTGGATCCCCCGCCCCCAACCATACCCTTCACGCCCGAGCACCACATCGATTGGCGCGCCCACCGGCTTCCACACCTGCCCCGGTGAACGCTCGTAGCGCCCGAGCGTTGCTTGAAAGCGATCCCAATCGTCAGTGACGACGGTCACGAGCTGGGTCTTGTTTGGATGAATCAGGGTGTTCGCGTCAGCAGCTGACTTCGATACGGTCGTCGCAGGCGTTTCGCCGCGACAGCCGCCCAACCCGCAAGCCACGAGAAGCAGAACCCAACAATATCGGACCCCGTTCCGCATTCCTCGCCCCAGCGCGACGTCGATGCCCCAAAGGATAGCTTCGATGCGCCGCAGCGGAAGCTTACACGATGTGCTATCTCTGCGCCTCGGGCAATCTCAACGCGGAAAAGGTGTGGGTCATGAGTGGAGCGAAAGCACGGGGTGTGGGTCGGAATTGTGCGGTGCTGTTGGGCTGCGCCGTGATGGTCGGGTGCAGCAGCGCCGCGGACGACGGGACTCCGATCCAGGAGGGCGTCGAGGTCACGCTCTCCGATGGAATGGTGGTTGGTGAGGTCGACGGCATGACCCGTCGTTTTCTCGGCATCCCCTTTGCCGCGCCACCGACGGGAGCGCGACGATGGCTTCCACCCGAGTCTCCAGAGCCGTGGGACACTCCCCTCCAAGCAACCGAGTTCTCCTCGGCCTGTCCTCAGGCCGAAGCGGTGACGAGCCCCGGGTCGAGCAACAACGAGGACTGCCTGTATCTCAACGTGTGGACCCCGTCCCCCGCGCCTTCGGGCCCGCTTCCCGTGATGGTTTGGTTTCACGGAGGCTCGAACATCACGGGGTCGACCGGCGACAGCATTCCGTTCCTGGCGCCGCCGACGCTCTTCTACAACGGGCGCGGCTTGGTCGAGGAGGCCAACGTGGTGGTCGTGACGGCCAACTATCGCCTCGGCGTGATGGGGTTCTTCTCCCACGAAGCGCTCAGCGCCGAGAGCGCCGCCGGGGTGTCGGGCAATCAGGGCTTGCTCGACCAGCGCATGGCCATGGAGTGGGTCGCTGCCAACATCGCACCGTTCGGAGGCGATCCCGACAACATCACGATCTTCGGAGAATCAGCCGGTGCGTTTGATGTGTGCTTCCACATGGTGTCGCCCGGCTCGCAGGGCCTGTTCGACCGTGCGCTCGGGCAAAGCGGCGGTTGCACGACCGCGCTGCGGTCCCGATCGGAGGCCGAAGCCGAGGCCAACGTATTTACCGAAGCGATGGGGTGCGAGGACGCCGCGGACGTTGCGGCCTGCCTTCGCGCTCTACCGGTCGCCGACCTGTTGCTGGAGGCGCCGGAGGACGGTGGGATCGAAGACCCCCCGGGCGGCGACCGCTATTCTGGAGGCACGCCGAGGTGGCAGTTCGGGGCCATCGTCGACGGTGTCGTGATGACAGACCAGCCCCGGACGCTCTTCGCTGACGGCGAAGTAGCCGATGTTCCCTACCTGCTCGGCAGCAACACCGACGAGGGCACCATATTCCACGTGCTTCAAACAGAGGTCGAAACCGAAGGCGAGTATCTGGCTGCGCTCGAGCGCGCGTTTGGCGAGACGGTTGCAGCACAGGTCGCAGAAACCTACCCAGTGAGCGACTTCGATACCCCACAGGACGCGCTCGAACGCGTAACCGGTGATTCGCTCCTGGTCTGCTCTGTCCGTGACACCGCCAAGCGCGCGGTGGCCGCGGGCCTCGATGTCTTCTTCTACAACTTCAACCGGCCGATCCCCATCCCGGCCCTGCAAGCGCTCGAGCTGGGCGCGACGCATGGCGCCGAGATTGCCTACGTCTTCGGCTCCGTCGGGCCTGACCAGCTCGAAGAGGAGGATCTCGCACTGAGCGCGAGCATCCAACGGTACTGGGGACGGTTCGCCGCGACCGGCGATCCCAACGGCGG
>CALJYC010000238.1 GCA_937984275.1 uncultured bacterium
GCGAAGAAGGGCATCACGGTCAACGCGATCGCGCCCGGGTTCATCGAAACGCGGCTCACGAGCGCCATGCCGGTTGCCATCCGTGAGGTCGCGCGCCGCATGAGCGCGGTCGGGCAGGGCGGACTGCCCGAAGACGTCGGACAGGCGATCACTTTTCTCTCAACCCCGGGCGCCGTGGGCGTGACCGGTGCAACGGTTCGCGTCTGTGGCGGCGCACTCATAGGAGCATGAAGATGGCCAAGAACAAGGGTAATTGGGGGAAGAAGCAGCGCGCGGTCATCGTCACCGGCGTTCGCACCCCGTTCGTCAAAGCGTTTGGGAAGTTCCTCAAGCTCGACAGCATCGACTTGGCCGACATCGCGGTGAAGTCGCTCCTCGAACGAACCGATCTGCCCCACGAGGAGATCGACAGCATCGTTTGGGGCGGCGTCATTCTGCCGTCGCTTGCGCCGAACATTGCACGCGAGGTCGCTCTGGACTTGCGCCTTCCGCCAAGTGTCGAAGGCATGACCTGTACCCGCGCGTGTGCGTCGGGGCTTCAAGCGGTCACGCTCGCCGCAGCGGCGATCGAACGCGGAGAGGCCGACGTTGTCATCGCCGGTGGATCCGACTCGACGAGCAACGCGCCGCTCAACCTGCCTCAGAAGGTGGTTCATGCGCTCGCGCCCCTCGCGTTCGGGAAGGCCGCCACGCCCGGAGACTACTTGGGCGTCCTGTCGCAGATGATGCCGATCACGGAAATCCTCCCGAAAATGCCCAAAATCGCCGAGCGAACCACGGGCGAGGTCATGGGAGAGTCCGCCGAATCGATGGCCCGCCGCAACGAGGTCACGCGCGAGGCGCAAGACCATTTCGCGGAACGTTCACACCACCGCGCTGCCGCAGCGATCACGTCGGGCCGCTTCGACGACGAGGTCACCGCGGTCGAAGCACCGGGTGGCTGGGTATACGCCGACAACATCGTGCGTGGCGACACGACCTTCGAGAAGCTTTCGAAGCTCCGGCCGGTGTTCTCCAAGGACGGCACCGTCACCGCCGGCAACGCATCGCCGCTGACCGACGGCGCGGCTGCAGTCCTGCTCATGAGCGAGGACAAAGCGCGCGCGCTCGGATACAAGCCCTTGGCCGCGTTTCGCAGTTGGGCGTACGTGGGGGTCGATCCTTCCGATCAGTTGTTGATAGGACCGGCTCTCGCGATGCCTAAGGCACTCGATCGCGCGGGCATGGAGCTCAAGGACATGAGCGTCGTCGACATGCACGAAGCATTCGCGGCGCAGGTGCTCTCGGTGACCAAAGCTCTCGCCAGCAAGGGCTTCGCCGAGGTGAGGCTCGGCAAGAGCAAGGCGGTTGGAGAGATCGACGAGGACAACTTCAACATCTATGGCGGCTCGCTTTCGATCGGACACCCCTTTGGCGCCACCGGTGCGCGAATGGTGACGACGATGGCCAATGAGCTCGCGACCACCGGAAAAGAGACCGCTCTCTTGGGGATCTGCGCAGCGGGCGGATTGGGCGCTGCTGCTGTCCTTGAAGCGGTCGACTGAGCGTGCGCGCGTGGGCGGCAGTTGCCGTGGCATTGCTGATCGCCTGCGCTGGCTGCACGAAGAAGGAGCCTCGCGGGCCGGGGCGCATCGTCACGCTAGACACCGATGTTTCCGGGTTGTCTGGGCTTACCCGGGACGAACACGGCGCCTTTTGGGCTCCGGGTGAGGACGGTGACGCGGTCCTCCGGATCGATCCCGGGACCTTCGCGGTCACCCGCTATGCCGTCGCCGAACTGGCGCCGAAAACCGACTTAGAGGCTATGGCGTGGGTCGATGGGACCCAATTCATCCTCGGAACGGAGACACAGGAGAACGGACGACTCCGCGACGTGATTCTGGACGGACGACTCGATGGGAGTCAGTTCCCCGTCGCGGCGATCGGCAACCTCGACTACGCGCGGTGGCATCTAACCGCTCCAGATAACCGTGGCATCGAAGGGATTTGTCACGTAGATGGCGTGTTGGTTTTGGCGACCGAGCTCGTGGAAAGGCAGCGCGGACGCCGTTGGGCGCCCATCGGGATGTTCGATCCAAAGACACAGACCTGGACCGCGCATCGCGTAGGCCTCACGAGCAAGACGGGGAAGCTTGCGGCGATCGACTGCCGGATATCGGACGGGTCGATCGAGGCGCTCGCCGTCGAACGCCACTACGGTGTGTCGCGTCTCCTCCGTTTCCAGATCCCGCAAGGTCCCGAGGGGCAATGGATCGAGCCGACCGTCGCGGCGGATCTGTCACAGTCGGTCGCGCCCCTGCCGAACTTCGAAGGACTCGCATGGATGGAGGACGGCTCTGCCGCACTTGTCACCGACAACAAGTACCGGGGGCGGCCTCGTGACCCGAGCCGGCTCTACTTCATCCCTGCGAGCGCAATTCAATGAGGCGAGCCGCGCTTGTCCTGATTCTGGCACTGGGAGTCCCCGGAAGCGCCGGCGCCGAGCCGCTCAACCTGGGTGAGGCGGTCCAAGAGCACGTTCGCGAGATCCACGCGCGCAATCCTGAGCTCCGCGACGACGCCTTTTCCAAGATGGGCGGCTCCAGCGTAGCGAGCAAAGCGTTCCTCTACTGCTTCGCCACGCCGTACGTCGAGCTCGGCGAGTACCAGGATCTCGCCACAACCGTGGAGCACTTCAACACGGGGCGACGCAACTCGTTCAACCGCGAAAGTGAAGCCGCGGGTGTGAGCTGGAACCTCCGCTATGTCCTCGGCGGACGCCCCGCTAACTACCGCCAAGAGCTCAACGCGACTCAAGCACGATGGGCGCTGGTCCTGTTCGGCGGCAACGACGCACAAAACGAGAACGAGCGGATCTACCTACGGCGCCTGGTATACCTGATCGAGCAACTCGAAGAGATGGGCGTCGTCCCCGTCCTAGGCTCGGCCCTCCCAAGGAGAAACGCCTACCGCGATCGATGGATCCGCCGCTTCAACGCCATCACGGAAGCCGTGGCGAAGCATTGGTCGCTTCCGTACATCGAATACCACGGCGCGATGAGCGTCCTTCCGCGCCAGGGCCTAGCCCGCGATGGCGTACATCCGAATGTGCTGGGGCAGGGTGGAGTGCGAGCGGCCTGTCAGCTGACGGACAAGGGGCTGCGGTACGGGAACAACGTGCGGAACTTGCTGACGCTGAAGATGCTGGACGCACTGCGGGCCACGGTCA
>CALJYC010000239.1 GCA_937984275.1 uncultured bacterium
GGCGTGCACTACGTCTACGTCCTCCGCAGCCTCAAGGACGGCAACCTCTACACCGGATACACGTCCGATCTCCATGCCCGGATGGGCCCACCGACCCGGGCGGGTCGGCCTAAGACGCCTGGTCGCTGCGTACGATGGCCCACAGGACGACGTCCTCATACCGATCCCATTTTCGAACCCGCTGGCGCAAAAGACCTTCACGCCGAAAGCCGTTTTTCTCAAGAACGCGACCGGAGGCTGGATTGCGCTCCATGTGATAGGCGTACAGGCGATTCAAGCCCAGCTCGTCAAATCCATAGCGCAGCGCGGCTTGGACCGCCTCGCTCATGCAACCCTGCCCCCAGAGCTTCGGAGCGAGCCAGAAGCTGAGTTCGGCTTGGGAATGCTCGCGGTCGATGTCACGCACTTCCACCAGCCCACAGAAACGGTTCTCGGCTTTGGTCACGATCGCGAACGCAACGCCACGTCCCTGCTCGCGAAGCGATCGCTGCTCGTCGAGATACCGCTCCGCTTCGCTCGCCGGGTAGGGGTGCGGAAGGGAGATCATGGTGTCCGCGATCTCGCGGGCGCTTGCCTCCGTTTGAATAGACGTCGCATCGGATGGCTTCAGAGGACGCAGAATCAGCCTCGCGGTTTCGAACGTCGGCTGGTGCAGAAGCGGCACGCCGGCAAGTGTACACGAATAACAAAGAGCCCAACCCGGGTCGCCCATTCCGGACGGGTTGCAGACCGACACTACGACTGAGTCCGCGAGAACGTTGCTGGCTTCCGGGTCCCGTCCGCTCTTTCTTTGATCTGGACCGCGAATCAGACCAGCGTGGACCTGGCCTTGTGGCCGGACCATTTCGGAAGCCCATCGTCGACGTCCATCACGCGCATCTCGTAGAAGATGTGACAGGTCGGCCTGAACGCCTCCGGCACCTGTGGTGGCGTGCCAAAATCGAAGAGTGTGGGAAAGGCGAGCCACATGTTTCGGCCTTCGTCGGCAATCAGGGTGCCGCATCGTGCGCAGGCCACCTTGCAGGGCAGAAGGCGTTCATGGCGGTCGAGCGCACTGTTGTAGAAGCGCAAATGCTGGACGCCAGCGTTAAGCCTGACATCGCGTTTGTGGAAAATCGCAGCCCACTGCATCGGCGCCCCGTGCAGCACTTGGCACACACTGCAGTGACATATCTTGGCATCGACCGGGTCCGCGCGGACTTCGTACCGCACCGCCTCGCAATGGCACCGGGCGACGTACTTGGCGATGAAGCTCTCGTCGCCGGGTGAGCCGTAGTCTGAACCAAACTCTCGCCGGTCGATGCTCACCTCTCGTATCCGTAAAGCCAGCGCGACTCCGTGCCGCCGAGGTTGCGCACGGTGTGCAGCGCCCGCGCAGAAATGAGAAGCTCCTCGCCGATTTCCGGCAGGTGAAACACTCCATCGATCTCGAACTCGACTCGGCCCTGAACGACCATGACGAGCTCATCGACCTCGTGAACGAAGTCGGCCCAGACTCGGCCGGGCAGATCGATCCAAAGGTCGCAGGAAAACCCTCGGTCGTTCCAGCGGGCCGCGACGTCGCTTCGATTGATGGGGGCCGACTTCGTCATCGGGAACCTTCCGAGTCTCGGTATAGCGACCTCGACGAGGTGCGTCACCGTCTTCCAGCGTGTGCATGCGTCACCCACCTGCTCGTGAACGTCAAGCCCGAGCGCGAACGGCCGCCTCGAGCGTGTCGCACACGATCTCGAACACTCGGATCCTAGCGCCGCGTTTGTCGTTGGCGGGAACCAGATGCCAAGGTGCCAGGTCCGTGCTGGTGCGCGCCACCATCTCCTCCACCGCCGCTTCGTACTCTGGCCACTTCTCGCGGTTGCGGTGGTCTTCTGGTGTGAGCTTGTGCCGCTTGAAGGGCGTTTGCTCGCGCGCCGCGAAACGCTCGAGCTGCGTCTCCGGATCGATGTGCATCCAGAACTTGAGGACAGGCATGCCGTGCTCCACGAGCTGCTCTTCGAAGTCGTTGATCTCCCCGTATGCGCGGCGCCACTCCTGCTCCTGCGCGAACCCCTCTACGCGCTCCACCAACACTCGCCCGTACCAGCTCCGGTCGCAGATCAGCATGCGCCCCGCCGCGGGCAGCCGCCTCCAGAAGCGCCACAGATAGTGGTGGGCCAGCTCCTCGGGCGTTGGCGCGGCCACGGGCATCACCCGATAGTCCTGAACGTCCATGGCGCGGGTCATCCGCCGGATCACGCCTCCCTTACCAGAGGCGTCCCAGCCTTCGAAGACCACCGCGCTCCCCACTCCGTGTTCGCGGCAGCGACGGCTAAGCTCCCACAGCCGGCGCTGGAGCTCGTTGAGTCGTTCCCTGTACTCCTCGCGCGGTAGCTCGGCGCCGAGATCGAGGGATGCGAGGATTCCTGGGTGATTGCGCTGCTTGCGGTGAGCCGCTTCGCTCGTCGCCTCGGGCGGTTGCGGAGACGGCTCGGCGAGGCGCTCGAGCAGCGCGTCGCGGATCGTGCGAGCGACGAGGAGATTGCGGTGGCGCGCGTCGGTGCTCTCCACCAGGTGCCAAGGCGCGGCCGCTGTGCTGGTCTGCCGCAACAGGGCTTCGATGAGGGGCTTGGCCTCGTCGTAGCGCTCGTAGAGCTCCAGATCGATCTCGTCGAGCCGCACCTTGTCCGGCGACTTCCTAGCCTTCGCCAGCCGCTTGCGGCGCTTGTCCGGGGGCAGATGCAGCCAGATCTTGAGCAGCAGCACGCCGTCGTTTACGAGCATCTGCTCCAGGCGGCGCGCGTGCTCCAAGCGCTGCGCCGCCTCCTCGGTGTCGCTCTCGCCGGTGAGTCGGTCAGCCAGCAGGCCCAGGCCATAGCCGCCGGCATAGATCCCGATCTCGCCCTTGGCCGGCAGGACCCGCCAGTAGCGCCAGAAGCGCGGATATCGGTGCTCGTGGTCCCTGCGCCGGCCGAAGAAATGAGACTCCAGGTAGCGCGCGTCCATCCAGTGGTGCAGGAGGTTCAGCACCTCGCTCACGGCTTCGCGATCGTCCCCGGAGAGCACGATCATCACGGGCAGGTCGCTCCCGCGAACCTGGAATTCGGCGTTCAGCAGATCGACGCGCAGCGGCGGCAAGGACTCCTCGTACTCCTCCTTGGAGACCTTGGCCCCCACCTCGGCGATTTCGAGCATGGCCGTACGAGCATACACCTGGGTCGCTGCCCGAATCGAGAACTACCTTGGGAGCCTCAGTCAGACTCGACGAAGGGCGCTCCAGTCACGCAGGAAGACAACAAGGGAGTTCCAACTTCGGAACGCTGGGGTCACCAGAGAAACAAGGGATTCTGATTCCGGTCGCAGTCCCCTGGTGCGTTGTGGCAAATATATGTCACGCGCGTGCACTCTAGACCTCGCGCCTGCCGGGGCACCCCCGAGCTCGACGACGACTGAGCTTGTTGACCGCGCTCGCCTCGGAGGTCGAGCGATTGGACAGGTGGGTCGTATTCGCCTTGGTTGCTGCGGCCCATGGGGCAGTCGGATCTTTGCATCGAGGCACGGAAGGGCTATGAGCCCACTGCGGACCCCTGATGGGCATGTCGATGCGGCGAGTAGTGGTTACAGGGGTCGGTGCGGTGAGCCCATGCGGTGCCGATGTTGCGACCACTTGGAGGAATGTGTCCGAAGGGCGGAGCGGCATTGCGCGTACCGACGCCTTCGATCCGACGGGGTTCGCCTCGCAGATCGCCGGGGAGTGTTCGGACTTCGATCCTCTGGACTACATGCAGAAACACCGTCTGCGTGAGACGGCGCGTTTCAGTCAACTCGCCATCGCTGCAAGCGCGCAGGCGATCAAGAGCGCCTGCTTCGAGGCGACCGATGAAGAGAAGGAGCGTGTGGGCACCTTCATCGGCGTTGGCCTTTACGGGCTCGAGGCGTTCGAGGACGCGTGGAAAAAGCTGCGGCACGGGGGGCCGCGCCGGGTTTCGCCGTATTTGATTCCGACGGGTGTCGCCAACTTCGCATCGGCGCAGGTCACGCTCGAGTGGGGTTTCAAAGGCCCGAGCTACACACACAGCGCTGCCTGCGCATCGGGAGCGTATGCGATTGGCAACGCGTTCCGCTCGATACAACACGGATACATCGACGCAGCTGTGGCGGGTGGTGCCGAAGCCGCCATCACGCCGCTTGGCGTCGCGGGATACGTATCGACGGGCGCCGTGTCGCGGCGCAACGACGAGCCAGAGCTTGCCAGCCGTCCTTTCGATGCAGATCGGGATGGATTTGTGTTAGCCGAAGGCGCTGGCGTGCTTGTGCTCGAGGAGCGTGCGGCCGCTATCGCGCGCGGCGCACAGGTCCTGGTCGAGATCGTAGGCTACGGAGCGACATCGGAGGCGAGCCATGTGGTAGAAGCCGGGCCGACGGCCGAAGGCGCGCAGCGTGCGATGAAGATCGCGATGGCCGACGCCCAGCTCAATCCCGAAGATCTCGACTATGTCAACGCTCATGGCACCTCGACGCCGATGGGTGATCGCAGCGAGCTCGAGGCGCTTCGCCGAGTGTTCGGAGCACACGCAACCGAGGGGCTCGCGGTGTCCAGCACCAAGAGTATGACGGGACATCTCGTCGGGGCGTCGGGGGGTCTCGAGGCAGTGCTCTGCACGCTGGCGATACGGGACGCCATCGCTCCGCCGACGATCAATCTTCACCACCCCGATCCCGCCGGCGCAGGGATGAATCTAGTGCCCCACGAGGCCCAAGATCGGGCGATCCGGGCACTCATGAGCAACTCGTTTGGCCTCGGCGGGACCAACTGCGCCCTCGTGATGCAAGCCCCCTAGGGGCCTCTACTGGCTCAGCTGTTTTCTGTACACCCGCGTCCTGCGGTGAAGCCGCTTCTCGTATAGCTTCCACATGGCTTGGATCTTGACGTTGTCCTCCAGCTCGCGGTTGCTCTCTCCGTACTCCATTCCCTTACGAAGGGCGCTCACTCCCATCTCATACGACAAGAGCACATCAACGCCCTTGTTCCGATACTCAGGCCTGATTCCAGCAAGGTAGAAATCAAGAACCTTGCTCTGCTTCATACCCCGGTAGATATGGATGAAGCCGAAGGGAAACAGGTGCCCCCTGGCTTTCTGGAAGGCTTTGGAAAGGTTCGGCATGGCGATGATGAATCCAACGAGACGATCGCCATCTGCAGCCAGTTTGATGAATTCAGGGTCTACGTGGCCCAGATAGGTGTCTATGTAATACTCGATTTCTTTCTCATCGAGCAGCGTGGTGCCGTGAAGCTCCGCGTACGCCGCGTTCAGCACGTCGAAAACCTGGTGCCCCCATTTTCTGGAGAGCTTCCTTCTTGAAGTCTCGTTGAACACCCTGATCGAGGTTCGCCTCTTCACTATCTCCGCCAGCCTCGTGGCCTTCTCGGGCACCGCTTCGGGGGCGGTGAGGCGAAACTCGACATAATCAACCTCCTTTTCGTAGCCGCGTCTTGTTACGAAATCGTTGTAGCAAGGCGGATTGTAGCTTCCCGCTATCGTCGGAAGCTCGTCGAAGCCCTCGACCAGAAAGCCGATCATGTCGTTGTCCGTGAAGCCCATGGGCCCGGATATCTCTTCCATGCCCCTCTCGAGCAGCCAGTTCTCGGCTGCCGAAAGGAGAGCATCCGCTGTTTCCGGATTGTCCTCGCACTCGAACCAGCCGAATCGGCCGCACTTGCGGTCCAGCTTCTCGAGGTATCTGTTGTTAATGATCGCTGCAGTCCTGCCAACCGTCTTCCCATCCCTCGTTGCAAGGAAGTATTCCGCTTCGCAGTAGCCGAAGGCCGGATTCTTCCTACGGTCGAACTGAGCCTTTTCCTGCATGAGCAGCTGGGGAATCCAGAGAGGATCGTTTCTGTACAATTCGTATGGGAGCTTGACGAAGGCGCGCACGTCCTTCTTCGATCTGGCGGGCCTAATTTCCAATGCCATTGTCGGCTCCTAATGTGGCTGTATTGCGAGGATCATCGCTTCAGCGGTCCCGGCCAATCTTCGCGGCAACAGGGTTCGCTCCCTAGTGGACTTCCGGCGCGGTTCCATAACTATCATTTCTCCGGACACTGGCAATGCATGCGCGTTCAGGCGGTTTTTCCCTGCGATTGTGATCCATCTCTCAAAAACGGTATGATTCTTGCACATTACCGCCCCGTATGCGCTCCCAAACGCTTCAGTTACCCCCCTTACGCAGCGTTCTGAAATCCGGCGACGTCGAAGATCCGGTGAACCGATATGTGCATCGAACGCTCGCATATTTGTTCGTGAAGGCGATTTTCAGGACGCGCATTACACCGAACATGATCACCCTGTCGACGGTTATCATCGGTTTTTCGGCTGGTTGCGCCTTTATCTGGGGCACGCCAACCGCCATGTTCGCCGGGGGCGTCGGTATCTGGGTCGCCGCGATTTTGGACGGTGCGGACGGCATTCTGGCCCGCGCCAAGAACCTACACTCGGAATTCGGGCGCGCGCTCGACGGGTCGGCCGATTCGATCGTCGCGGTCTTCACCGTCTTCCCAGGCTTCTACCATATCTGGGTAACCTACCATAATCCTTACCATCTAGCGCTGATGGTCCCTGCGGTGGGCCTCACCGTGGTGCACCACGCCGTCTATGATTTCTACAAGGAGTCGTATCTGCGCGCGACCCGGCCTGGCAAAGGTGCCGAAGGCCGCGATGCCGACGAGATCGGGGAGATCGTCGAAGCATCTCTCGACAAGGGGCCCATCGTTCGCATCGCAGTGGAGCACATCCTCGTGCCCCACCTCAAGCGGCAAAGGGCCTTCCTCAGTTGGCTCGATCCCAAAGCCTGGCAACTGAGCAAACAGCTCAAGGCCGATGGGCAAACAGCTGACATCTATAGGAATTTCAATCAGGGACCCATGCGGCTCTGGGCGCTCGTGTCATCGGCGCCGCATACTTACCTAATGGCGATATGCGCCATGTTCGACCGCTTGGATATCTACCTTCTCATCCGGGTCTTTGTGATGAACGGCATCTTCCTCGTAGCGGCGATCTGGCAACGACATGCGACCTCCAAGACCGTGGAAGAGCTTGCCGGTGTGCGCGCGGCCAAACTGAGCAGCGCCGCGCGGCCGCTCACCACGTGATAGTTTTTGCTACACAACCGTGAATTTGATTCACGGTTGCGGGCAAGCTAGTGTGCCCACCGCGACGTACGGCGACCTATCTGATCGTTCGGGGTTTGCGCTGCGATCTCTCACGGGGGAACCGCATGAATTCAGGGGTTTGGGGAGGCGGAGAGTGTCCCCCCTGGTGGTACTGGAGGGCAAAGGAGATCGGGTTGCTGGCCGAGTGCTTGCAACTCGTGCGGGAGAAGCGGCTCTCTTAGCCCCTTGGGTTCATGTGTTCTGCCTCGGAATCACCGGAACTCAAGACGCGAGCGTCCGGAGCCCCTCCCAATCTAAGAGGAACGCCACGACGAAGTTCCAACTTCGCATCGTTGGGTCACCCTCATTAAGCGCAGAACACATCCTGGAACCGAATCGTCCCCGACTGCACGGAATATATGCCCCCGACGATGCCCACCTGGCCTTCGGCAATCATTGCGTCAAGCAGTTGGCTCCTCTCTCGAACTTCCTGGACCACATGCTCCACGTTCTTCTCGGCAACCCGCTGAACGAGCTCGTCGCGTGACAGCTCGCCGCTCGTCTCGGTGAGCTCTACCGCGGGTCGAATCTTACGGAGCAGCCCCGTGAGGCTCCCCAGCTCCACGCCATCACACGCTCCCTTCACTGCGCCACAGCCGGAGTGTCCCAGGACCACAATCAGTTTCGAGCCCGCGACTTTGCAAGCGAACTCCATCGAACCCACGATGTCGTCATTCAAAACGTTCCCGGCGATGCGAATACTGAAGATATCTCCCAGCCCTTGATCGAAGATCAGCTCGGCCGACGTCCGAGAGTCGATGCAGCTCAGAATGACGGCAAAGGGGTACTGTCCCTCAGCAGTGATGTTCACCTGCTCCATGAGGTTGCGATTCGCCCTGAGGTTCGCCTGGAAGCGGGCATTCCCCTCCTTCAACAGGTCGAGGGCCTTCTGGGGCGTTAACGCGGCCTGTGTATCTCTCGTCTGGGTTCTCACTTCTGCCTCTCCTGTTTCAGGCGCGATGGGGGTGTGACGGCAACCTTCATGCCCGTCGGTCTCTGCACGTGTGGGCGATGGTCAAGGCCATGGACGACGACGTCTATGTTCTTCGCCTCCGCTCCAACGACGAAGTTGTCGATGAGCTCGACTACATCTGGGTGAACGAAGACTGACTCTGAAGCGTCGATCTCAATTGACGAGTCGTCTGGAATGGAGTCCAAGGTTTTCAGCACGCTCGCCTTGTTTAGAAACGTGACCTGCTGCGCCAGAGCGATGTAGACCCGTTCTCCTCGCTCCTGCGGTATGTTGCTGATCTCGAATGGAAGCCGAAAATTCTCGAAGAGAATGACAAGAACTGCCACGACCATCCCAAGACTGATCCCGACCAAGAGGTCAGTGAACACGATCGCGCAGACCGTAACCATGAACGGAACAAACTGGTCTGGACCTTGGCGGAACATCTTTCTGAACACCGACGGCTTGGCGAGCTTGAACCCGACGACCAAGAGAATCGCCGCGAGTGTCGCGAGTGGGATCAAGTTCATGATGGCGGGTAGCGCAATGACACTGACCACGAGGAGTAGGCCGTGAATGACCGCAGAAGCCTTGCTCCGCCCGCCAGACTGAATGTTTGCCGAGCTGCGAACGATGACCTGTGTAACTGGGAGACCACCGAGAAACCCCGACACGACGTTGCCCACCCCTTGCGCCTTCAGCTCACGGTTGGTAGGCGTCACCCTCTTTCGCGGATCCAACTTGTCGGTGGCCTCGACGCAAAGAAGCGTCTCCAGACTGGCGACAATCGCGAGCACAATGGCCGTCTTGTAGACATTGATCCTCGTCAGCGCCGAAAAATCGGGGAACGTCAGAAAGCCTAGTAGACCGCTCAGACTATCGGCTTGCGGTATGCTGACGACCTGCTGCGGCGTGAGCGCGAACCCAAGCTTCGAACGAAACAACAGATTCAGGAGCACGCCAGTCACGACCGCGACCAACGGTCCCGGGATCAGCCTGAAGAGCTTGTGTCTCTTGAACCATCCCGACTCCCAGAGAAGGAGAATGGCGAGCGAAACGGAGGCGATGATCAACGCTCCGGGGCTGATGGAATCCAGCACGAGCAGGAGCTCGGAAAAGGTGGTCTCCCCATCCGGTTGTCGAAACGAAAGCTCTCCCACCGGATCTCTGTCGTATCCGAACGCGTGGGGGATCTGCTTCAGGAAGATGATGATCCCGATCCCCGCCAGCATTCCCGAGATCACGGAGGAGGGGAAATAGTATGCGACCGTCCCTGCTCTAATGAAGCCGAGGACGATCTGAATCAGTCCGGCAAGGATGACCGCCACGAGGAAGATGTCGAACGCGCCAAGCTCCTGGATGGCGGTCAGGACGATGACGGCGAGCCCCGCCGCTGGACCCGAGACTCCGAGCGGCGACCCACTGAGACTTCCGACGACGATTCCGCCGACGACTCCAGCGATGAGCCCCGAAATGAGGGGCGCGCCGGAGGCCAGCGCGATTCCGAGGCACAGGGGAAGTGCAACCAGAAAGACCACCAGTGAAGCTGGCAGGTCGGACTGTAGGGTTCCGGAGAACCGGGTGGGGCTTTTCACCGATCCTCCAACGACATGATCAGAGGATTTCTTAACCGCCCGGCACTGTTCTGTCCATTCGATAGATTGATATGTAAGATCAGAAAATATCGAACGAAGGCATCTCGATGGGAACACTCAACTACCATCATCTACGGCTGTTCCAAGCGGTTGCACGCGAAGGCAACCTCACGCGCGCGAGCAAGCAGCTGCATCTCACTCCCCAGACCGTCAGCACACAGATTCGCGACTTGGAGGCCGCCCTCGGAGAACGGCTGTTCCAGCGCATTGGCCGCCGCATGTTTCTGACCGAGGCCGGTCAGGTCGCCTTGCGCTATGCGAACGAGATCTTCTCCCTCGGCCAGGAGTTTCAGGAGACGTTGCGTGGGCGGCCCACCGGTCACCCTCCTAGGATCTTGGTGGGCGCGGCCGACGTCTTACCGAAGCTGATCGTTCACCGGCTCATCGAGCCAGCGCTTCGCCTGAACGAACCGATCCAGCTGGTTTGCCAGGAGGGAACTCCGACAGAGCTGCTTGCTGACCTGGCGGTGCATCGCCTCGATGTCGTATTGTCCGACACCCCGATTCCACCCACGGTGAACGTGCGGGCCTACAACCACCTCCTTGGGACTTGCGGCGTCACCTTCATGGCACAACCGAAGCTCGGAAGACGCCTGCGGAGGAGGTTTCCGGAGTCCCTCGACGGGGCGCCGGTGCTGTTGCCGATCGATGATGCCGTTCTTCGGCGCTTGCTCGATGGATGGTTCGACAGCTGCGGGGTGCGTCCCGTGATCGTCGGAGAGTTCGAGGATAGCGCCTTACTGAAAAGCTTCGGCCAGGCGGGGGAGGGCTTCTTCGCGATACCCACCGTAGTCGAGGAGGAAGTCGCGCGGCAGTACGAGGTCGAGGCAATCGGGCAGACGGAGGAGGTCACCGAGAGCTTCTACGCGATCTCCGTCGAGCGCCGGGTGCGGCATCCGGCCGTGGCGGCGATTTGCGACGCCGCGCGCTTCGAGTTGTTCGCATGAGAAGATGCGCGGTCTGACGATTTGAAACAACCGAGCTTCCGCGCAAGCCCGCCGTCGTCGGCAAGGTCTGAGGTTTGTTCAGGCTACAGGGCGCCTTTGCTGGTCTTCTGCGCGTGGCTGCGTTGCGGCTGTTCGCGGCTCTAAGCTACTGAAATCGCTTGGGTGCCGCCGTCCTCTCATGCCGGTAACACGAGCTCGAATCTCGTTGGGGTCATCAGAAAATCAAGGGATCGCGTCACTTGGCACGGTCCCTTTCTGGCTGTGGGCCCTATAGACGCAACAATGCGGAACCCGGAGCGCGGGCCAGGCGTTGCCGCTGCCGCATGAGGAAGAATGCTCGAATGCCCGAATTCACAATCACCCGTCAGATCGGTGCCCCCGTCGAAACGGTGTGGGCGGTTCTCAACGACTTCGGTGACATCTACAAATGGAGTCCAGGCGTCACTGCCTCCGGGCTGACATCGGAGGGCGCGGTGGCCGAGGGGAGTACCCGTCACTGCGACTTCGCTCCGTTCGGGGGCGTCGACGAACGCATCGAGCGTTACGAGCCGCACGCGCGCTTGACGGTCAACCTCTTCGAAACGTCCAGGCTCCCTATCTCGGGCGCGATTGCGGACTTCCTCATCGCACCGAAAGATGGCGGCACCGAGTTGAACGTCCACTACAGCTACACGCCCAACATGTTGGGTCGTCTCCTCAAGGGCTATACCGACAAGCAGATGCGCAAGGGCATTGGCGGCATGGCGAAGGGTCTCGAGATAGAGAGCGAACGTATCCACGCCGCGTAGCGGCTGCTTTGAAAGACCGTTTGAAGTACCTATCAGCAGACGATGAAAGCGGTTGTCCAAGAAGAGTACGGATCACTAGATGCCCTCGAGGTCCGGGAAGTCGAAAAGCCCGCTCCGGGAGATGACGAGGTCCTGGTGCGGGTGCGCGCCGCTTCGGTTCATCCAGATGTTTGGCACGTTGTCAGCGGCCACCCCTACGTCCTTCGCCTCATGGGGGCCGGCTTTTTCAAGCCGAAGAACCCGATCCCAGGGACCGATATGGCAGGCGTTGTCGAGGCAGTGGGTAAGAATGCGACACAGTTTCAGCCGGGCGACGAAGTATTCGGCGAGACCATCGGCAGCATGCAGTGGATCAACGGCGGCGCGTATGCCGAGTATGTGACCGCTGCCGAAGAGTGCTTGGCGCTGAAGCCGGCCAACGTCACGTTCGAACAAGCCGCGTCCGTTCCCACGTCCGGATACATCGCCCTCCTGAACCTCGCCGAGGTTGGACAGCTTGGTCCAGGGCAAGAGGTGTTGGTCAATGGCGCCGGCGGCGGGGTGGGTGCTCTGGCTTTGCAGATTGCCAAAGCGCAGGGCGCGCGGGTGACCGCAGTGGACAGCACGAAAAAGCTCGACCTGCTTCGTGAGCTCGGCGCAGACCAGGTCATCGACTACACGCGCGAAGACTTCACCAAACGTGGAGACCGCTACGATCTCATTTTCGATATTCCGGGGAACTACCCTTTTTCGGAGTGCAGGCGCGCGCTTAGCCCTGACGGCAAGTACATCCTCATCGGGCACGAAAAGTTCGGAGAGTCCGGCAAGCGCACGCTCGGGCTCATCCCCCACTTCTTCAAACTGATGTTTCTCTCCCTCTTCGTGAAACAGCTGCCCAAACCGAACTTCTCGATGCCGAGCAAGAAGGACACGATGGTCGTCTTCCGGGAGCTTCTCGAAGCGGGAAAAATCACGCCGGTCATCGATAGAACGTACCCCCTCAGCGAGGCCTCCGAGGCCATCCGCTATCTCATGGAGGGTGAGCCCCAGGGGAGAGTCGTCATCACCCCGTAAAACAAAAAAGGGAGAGCAGAAACCTGCTCTCCCCTTCTTGTCACGGGGCTTCGCCCCTGGGCCCGGGATCGAGATCACCTTTAACGCGTCGGCGTCCGCTGTTTCACGGAGCAAGCCACATGATAGCGTCTAGGCTCCGTGACGATTTCGGTTCACACGCTCAAGAAGCGACTTAGAGGCTGGGTCGCGGTTCGGTGATGACCCGGTCTCGTCGGCTCGAGCGCGTGATGTTCATGGTGGCTCTAATCGTCGCCGGAGAGGCAGTGTTCAGCCTGCCCTTTCACGTTGCCCGCTTCTTTCGACCGACGGTCCTCCAGGTGCTGGACCTCAGCAACACGCAGCTCGGCACGGTGCAGGCGGTGTACGGAGTGGTGGCCATGCTCGCCTACTTCCCCGGTGGGCCACTGGCCGACCGTTTTCCGGCTCGCCGGTTGCTCACCGTGTCACTTCTACTGACCAGCGCCGGCGGACTCTACTTCGCCGCGTTTCCGCCGTATCGAGGGCTCTGGGTACTCTTTGGCTTCTGGGGGCTCACCACGATTCTACTGTTTTGGGCGGCGCTGATTCGGGCGACGCGTGAATGGGGCGGCGACGACGCCCAGGGCCGCGCGTACGGGATTCTCGACGGCGGACGCGGCTTGTTTGCTGCGGTACTCGCCGCAGCGGCGGTATTTCTCTTTCAGTTCCTCTTGCCGGACGATCCGACCGCAGCGACCGAGCTGGATCGCGCCCGCGCACTG
>CALJYC010000240.1 GCA_937984275.1 uncultured bacterium
GCTGGGCAAGAAATCGGCCAAGAATCCGCGGTTGCCGAGGGCCCCGCTCCGGCTAGAGTCTTCGCAGCATGGGCGAGCGAGCGGTCTTGTACGAGGCGGCGGACCGGATTGGGATGATCACCTTGAATCGCCCCGATCACCGGAACGCCATGACTCCGGAGCTTTTGGACGCGTTTTCGGAGGCCATCGGGGAAGCGCGGAACGATCAGGAGATCCGATGCCTCGTCATCACGGGCAAGGGCCGCTGCTTCAGCGCCGGGGCCGATCTCCGCTCGTCGATGCAGCGAAGCGATCTCGGCAAGCCATCCCGCGACGCGTCGTTTGCGATGTACGAGCCTTTCCTGCGGGTGCTGGACATCGAGGTCCCGGTCATCGCCGCCATGAATGGCCACACCGTCGGCGGCGGATTCGGACTCACCCTACTGGCCGACATCCGGGTCGCCAACGTCGACGCGAAATATGGCGTCAATTTCGCGCGCTTAGGAATCCATTCTGGACTCGGCATCAGCTACTTGCTCCCTCGGCTGGTCGGAGCGGCCTATGCGTCCGAGCTGCTATTCACCGGCAAGCTGATCCGCGGGGATGAGGCCCTTCGCATCGGGCTGGTCACGCACACCGAGGAGGCCGACGAGGTGCTCCCGACCGCCATGGGTCTTGCCCGCGCGATCGCCGGTTCGGCTCCGATGGCCGTGCAGCAAATGAAGGCCTCGATTCGCCGGGGGCTTCGGTGGGAGATTCGCGAAGCGGCTCTCGAAGAAGCCGGGCTTCAAGCAGAGAGCTTGGCCACTGACGATGCCAAGGAAGGCGTGAGCGCTATCCTTCAAAAGCGGGAACCTGAGTTCACCGGACGATAGACCCATGCTGGCAATCCCGGAGCTACCGATACCGATCGACGCCGTGCCCGCACAGCTGCAGCGCTTTGCCGACCCCAACGGACCGACCGCTGCACGAATGATGGCCGCTCGGGGGATGGTCCCCGTCAAGGGTGGCGACCTCGTGCTGCTGCTCGTGCAGCTAACCGCCGACGCAAACCCTGAGGTCTCCAAGTCGGCCGCCGATACGCTGGAGGGACTACCGGACGCGGTGCTGCTGCCCGCGTGCGAGCAGAACCTGCACCCAGCGGTTTTCCATGAGGTCGCCCGGCAATTCTCGACCCACGACGAAGTGTTGGCGCGGCTCGCCCAAAACCATGCGGTCGCCGACGCGACGATCGCCGCGATGTCGGCGCATTGCTCCGAGCGCGTTACCGAGATCATCTCGGTCAACCAGCAACGCCTCCTCGGCGCGCCGCAAATCATCGAAGCCCTCTACAAGAACCGCCACACCCGTATGTCGACCGCCGACCGTCTCATCGAGCTTGCCGCCCGCCACGAGGTCGAGCTGACCGGCATTCCGATGTTCTCAGAGCTGAAGAAGGCGATCCAAGGCCAGCTCATCCCCGAGGCGAGCGACGAGCCCCTTCCAAGCGACAATGCCTTCTCGAATGCCCTCGAGGAAGACGCCGACCAGGACGCGGTAGCCCGTGACAAGGTCGATGGCACCGAGGAGACGAAAGAGGAGTTCGTTCCGCTTCAGACGAAGCTTCGTTCGATGAACGTCGGAGAGAAGATTCGCATGGCGCTTCTCGGCAACGCGGCGGCGCGATCGATCCTCGTGCGAGACCCGAACCGCGTGGTCGCCATGGCGGCAATCGCCTCTCCAGCAATGGGAGAGAGCGAAGCCAAGAACGCCGCACAGAGCCGCGAGGTCTCCGAGGACGTGCTCCGGTACATCGGCAAGAAGCGCGACTGGCTTCGAAGCTACGAAATCAAGCGATCCCTGTGCAACAACCCGAAGACCCCGCTTGCCCTTTCGATGACGTTCCTCGCGCACCTTCGTCGCAACGACCTACGGGCCTTGTCGCGAAGCCGCGGTATTCCGGGGCCACTCAAACAGGCTGCCAAGCGAAGGGCCAAGAAGTTCGATCAATGAGTCTATTGAAGAAACTGTTTTCGGCCGACCCCGAGGCGCTCGAGCAGAAGGCCGACGCGCTCTACGCTGCCAGCGACTTCGGCCCGGCCAAGCTCGCGTATGAAAAGGCCCTCGCTGCATCCCCAGAGGGTGCGCAGGCGGCGCTCGCGGACAAGGTTCGACGATGCACCGATGGCATCGCGCGGCAACGCATCGAAGAAGCCAGGGCCTACCTTGCGCAGGGGTCAATCGAGCTGGCGGAGCAGGAGCTCGAGGGTGCGCTAGAAGTCGCGGCCGACGACGCAGTTCGTGACGAAGCCCAGTCCTTGCTCGACGGGCTCGAGGCAAAAGAAGCACAGGAGCAAGCGACGTCTCAGGAAATGACCGATGAGGAGCGGGTCGCGCTGCTGATGGGCCAATGGCACGATGCGCAGGCCGACGAATACGACAGTTACGGGGACGCTCTTCTCGATGCGCTCGTCGCGATGCACAAGGAGCAGTTCGACGATGCGCGGGGTCGGCTCGAAGCGCTGCTCGCCGATGCGCCGGAGCCACGATACCTATGGCTGGAGGTGGGGCGCGCCCGCCTGCTCGCCGGCGACGTACCCGAGGGCAAGGAGGCGTTGCAACGCTTCTTGGGGGCCGTGCAAGATGACGAGGGGGGCGAAAGCAAGCTCGCGGCCAATCTCGCCCTCGCCCGTCTCGCGGACGAAGCCGAGGAATTCGAGGAGGCGATGGGCTACTTCGAGGGGGCCGTGCACGCCTTGCCGGAGGACTATCGGCCCTACCTCGCCATGGGGGCATTTCTGCGCGGCAAGGGGCACGGCGCCGAGGCTCTCGAAGTGCTCCAAACGGCGCTCGAGCTCAGCAAGAAGGCGGGCACCGACTGGCGGCTCCTCGAAGAGCTCGGCCTGGCGTCCGAGCTTGCGGCAAAACCCGCCGAAGCTCGAAGCTTTCTCGAGCAAGTGCTCGAGTTCTTTACGAATCATCAGATCACGGACTTTCCTCCGACGACGGCGACGACGCTGGCCAAGCTCTACGAGGCCGAAGGCCGGCTGGATCGCGCTGCCGACCTGTATCGGGCGCTGAGCCAGGGCAGCGACAAGGAGCAGCACGCCCTGTATCACTATGAGGCGGGCCGGCTCCTTCACGCCTTAGGCCTCGCCGACGAGGCCCGGCGCATGCTCACCCGGGCAGACGCGCTCACCAACGAAGAGGACGCCGAGCTTGCCGAACGGGTCGCCGCATTGTTGCAGGCCTAAAGCCCAATCCGCTGATTTTATGGGAGTTTTCGGCTCGATGACGGGTTCGAAATCGGTGCTATGTTTATCGGGCGTCGAGGCGTGGACCGGGAATCTACCTGGCCGCGACCAAAGCGAGTCAAACCTATGAGCGGAAGTGGACACGGGCCCGAGGAGCGGGCTGTGACGGTGCCGCGCCTTCGCAAGATGAAGCGTGAGGGCACACGAATCACGATGGTGACCGCGTACGATGCCACCTTCGCGCGCCTATTCGACGATGCGGGCATGGACATTCTACTCGTGGGGGACTCGCTCGGGATGGTCGTGCAGGGGCAAGACTCCACCCTGCCCGTCACGGTCGACGAGGTGATCTACCACTGCCGCGCCGTCGCACGCGGCACGCGGCGCGCGCACGTCGTTGGGGACATGCCGTTCCTCAGCTGGCAGGTGAGCCCGGAGCAGGCGCTCACGAACGCCGGCCGGTTCCTCTCCGAGGGCGGAGCCCAGTCCGTCAAGCTCGAGGGTGGCGTCGATGCAGCGCCGACGATCGAGCGCATCGTGCGCGCGGGCATCCCGGTCATGGCGCACGTGGGTCTCACACCGCAAAGCGTGCACGCGATGGGTGGCTTTCGCGTGCAGGGCAAGACCGAAGACGCCGCGGAGCGCGTGCTGGATGACGCGAAGGCCGTCGCCCGAGCGGGAGCGTACTCTTTGGTGCTCGAAGGTATCCCAACCGACCTCGCAAAACGGATCACCGACGAGGTCGACATCCCGACCATTGGCATCGGCGCCGGCCCCCACTGCGACGGACAAGTGCTGGTCTGTTACGACCTGCTCGGCCTGACGCCCGACCTAAAGCCGAAGTTCGTGAAGCGATATGCCGAATTCTTCGATGAAGGCGTCGCCGCTGCGCGCCGTTACCGTGACGAGGTTCGCGCCGGCACCTTCCCGAGCGAAGAGTACAGCTTCGGCAACGTGAAAAAGAGTGAGACTCCGGCTTCGCCATCCAGCTTGAGCCTCGTTCGAGACCCTCGAGCGTCGTACGGGCCCAAGGGATGACCACTGTCGTCCGCAAGCCAGCCGGCTTCCGGCAGGCCTGCGACGATGCGCGCGCCGGCTCCCGCACGGTCGGCCTCGTGCCAACGATGGGCGCGCTGCACGAAGGGCACTTCTCGCTGATCGAGGAAGCCAAGAAGCGCACCGACTTCGTCGCAGTGACCATCTTCGTCAACCCGCTGCAGTTCGGTCCCGGCGAGGACCTGGACCGCTACCCTAGAACACTCGAAAGCGACCTCGCGGGCTGCCGCGAACGCGACGTCGATGTGGTGTTCGCCCCGGCGCCCGACTCGATGTACCCGGCGCAGTTCCAAACGCAGGTATCGATCGGGGAGCTCACCAAGCCGCTCGAAGGCGAGTGCCGCCCGGCACACTTCGACGGCGTGACCACGGTCGTCGCCAAACTGTTCAACCTTGCCGGCCCCTGCACCGCCATGTTCGGCCGCAAGGACTACCAGCAATGGAAGATCCTCTCGCGCATGGCTCACGATCTCGACATGCCGATCGGGGTCGTCGGATGCCCCATCGTGCGGGAGCCGGATGGCCTCGCCCTCTCCTCTCGCAACCGGTACTTGTCGGCGTCGGAACGCAAGCGCGCGCTCGGGATCGTGTGCGGGCTCCGGCGCGCCCACGATGCCTGGTGCGAAGGCGAGCACAGTCCGGATACGCTTCGTTCTCTCGCGGCAGAGCCGGTGCAGTCGGATTTCGACCGAGTCGACTACGTGGCGGCGGTCGACCCCGACACGCTGGTGAAGCCAGCAGGGCCTTCTTCGCGCGTGTTGATCGCGGTGGCCGCACATTTGGGGACGACTCGGTTGATCGACAATGTCGTACTCGGCGAAGATCCGCGCCCCTAGGACATACGGATCACGCACCGTACAGCAACCAGACCACCAGCCCAACCAGCAACGAGCCCGCGCCCAGCGCCCATAGCCACGTGTACCGTGATCCTGCGGGCCGCGGGCTTTTCCATCCGGCGACGGTTGGCTCTCCCTCGTCGAGGTCGTAGCGAAGCGGCGGTTCCGTCGGCGTCTGCCGTTCCTGCTCAGACTGGGTCACCACGCGATCTCGGGTGTGAGGGATGTGGTCGGCGAGCGACAGCATCCGAGGAGGGGATGGAGGCGACATGTCAGCCAACAGTTCTCCGATTCGCCCGGATGCATCAAGGGGTGCTCGGTCGGCGAGGTATTCCACCAAAGCATCGGCCATCGCCCCGGCATCGGCATAGCGCTCGACGGGATTCGCGGCGGTCGCCCGCGCCACGATCGCGTCGAGCGCTTCGGGAATTTCGTCGCGTCGGCACGATGGCGCCGGCACCTCGGCACGGCGAACGGCGTCGAGAAGTGAATGAACGTCGCTCGCGTGGTGGAGCCTCTCTCCAACCAGGAGCTCCCACAACACGACCCCCGCGGAAAAAATATCGCTCCGATGATCCAGGGGCTCCGCCCACGCCTGCTCCGGTGACATGTAGAAGTACTTCCCTTTGATGACGCCGGATTCTGGGTCACTTTGTCTGGAATTGGCTTTCGCGATGCCAAAGTCCGCGATCTTCACCTGGCCCGCGAAGCTCAGCAGCACGTTTTGCGGGGAGACGTCGCGGTGGACGATCCCTGCCGGCTCCCCCTGCTCATCCCGATGGCCGTGCGCGTAGTCGAGCCCACGGCACACCTCGGCGATGACGTGAGCGGCGAGATCAACCGGCAACAGGCGGCCCGCGCGCCGGAGCGTCTCGAGCACGTGGTGTGCGTCATAGCCTTCGACGTGCTCCATCACGAGGACATACGCGCCGCCAACGCAAGCGAGGTCCAAGGTCTGGACGATGTTTCGGTGGCTCAGCGCAACCGAGAGCTTCGCCTCATCGAGGAGCATCGAGCCGAAGCCGCCGTCGGCGGCGTGGTGAGGGTGGATCCGCTTGATGGCGACGAGCTTCTCGAACCCCGCGGCGCCGGCCGTCCTGGCGAGATACACCTCTGCCATGCCGCCCGCGGCGAGCCGCCGAAGAAGCGTGTAGGGTCCGAAAGGTCGTGGGAGATCTGAGCTCGACATGGGCGCTCGACCGCAATCTATCCAATTCGATTCCATGACGTAAACGAATGGTTCGCGTATGCTCGAGTCATGAGTCGACCACCCACGCCAAAGCTCACTGCGGACCACCTGGCCGACATCGGCCTCTTCGGGGGATTGAGCAAGGAGACGCTCGAGATCCTTGCTTCGTCGCTCCCGACGAGCCGCGTCGAAGCGGGAGACATCGTCGTCGAAGAAGGTGACCTGTCGACGCAAATGTTCGTCGTCGTTGCTGGCGAGCTCGAGGTCATCAAGAAGGGCGAGTCCGGCGGCGACGTGCGTGTCGCAGTGCTCGGACCCGGCGACTGGTTCGGCGAGATGTCGATCATCGACGTGCAACCGCGTTCGGCGAGCGTGCGGGCGGTAGCCCCCACGTTGGCGCTCGCTGTCACCGCCGAGCACGTCGAGAATCTGCTCTACCGGCGCGACGTCAAAGACTACGCGCTCTTCATCATGAACATCGCGCGCGAGCTCAGCCGGCGCCTTCGAGTGGCCGATGGAATTCTTGCCCAGTTCTACGCCGCCCTCTCCCATCAATACGGCCCAACACCCAGACGCTGATGGCCTGGTGGAAATGGGCGCTGGCGTTCCTGGCGGGGATGGTCGTGGCCACGGTCCTCTTGTTCGTGTGGGACATCACGATCCTGACGTTGCGGGGAGACATGGAGCTTCGCGCAGAAGAGGTCGACGGCACCGAGCTCTACGACGACACACCCATTCGTGAGTTGGGCGAGATGACTCCGCAGGAACGTCAAAAATTCTTTCCGATTTGGGGCCGCGCGTACTTTGGCGTTTCGAATTTCAAGCTCAACGATCAGCAGGGTCGCACCGTCATCAAGGTCAAGAACCTCCGCGGCAACTTCAATCTCGACAAGCTTCGAACCGGCGTCTACCGAGGCTCAGTACGCATCGCCGAAGAAATCGACCTGTGGCTCTACCGGGCGCCATCAGGGGAAGTGTCACTCGCGGAGGCCTTCGGCACCACTCCCGCCCCGGTGAAGCGAGACCTCGGGTTAGAGGTTCCGCTCGGGGACTGGGCCATGGAAGTTGGGCCCGTGAAGGTCAAGAGAACCAGGCTCCACATCATGATGACCGACACGCCCGTCGTGATCGAGCTAGAGGGCGCGACGGTCTACGCCCGACAGCGGCCCGGAGAAACAGCGCCCAAGATCTTCATCACCGAGGCCAGCGCCCGAATGGTCGAGCCACAGCCGCTTCCAAACCCGATTCCGATCCCGTACGCGACCGCCGTCGTGTCGCTCTCCGGCAAGCCCCTCGTCGACCTGACGGCCGTCGCCTGCGTCAATCGCGAGCCACTGCGAGTCCGGGTGGTGGTGCCCACCAAAATCAGTCGCGTATTCATCACGGCGGACGCTGCAAGTGTGAGCGGAGGGCTCGGGCTCATGGGGCTCAAGATCGCGGCTGAAATCGAGAAGGAGTTGGACGTCAAGTCCGGCCCCGTGAAAGTGAAGGGGCAACCCGACTGCAGTGGCCGCCGAGTCGTGAAAATCGACCAAGACGGCAACGTGATCGAGAAGTAGCCGCTAGAACACCCCGGGCGGCGGCGTGGTCAGACCCCTGAGCTCCTCGCGATCCTTCAGCGCCTCGAGGATGATTGTAGCTGTCTCTTCGATCGCGCAGTTCGTCACGTCGACGACCATCCACTCCGGGTTGTCGCGGAGAATGGTGTGGGCGTACTCGAGCTCGGATTTGACATGGTCTCGAAGACCGTAGTTGGCATCAGGAGGCATCCCGAGTTGTTGGAGGCGGTGCTTGCGGATGCCGATCAACTGGTCAACGTCGATCGTCAGGCCCACGACACGGTACCCCGGGAGCTGGTAGAGCTCGTTCGGGGGCTCCACGCCGAGGACGAGGGGCACGTTGGCGACTTTGAGCCCGCGGCCTGCCAAGTAGGTCGACAGCGGTGTCTTGCTCGTGCGGCTCACCCCAACCAGGACCAAGTCGGCTTTGTGGAGGTTCCGCGGCTCCTTGCCGTCGTCGCTCTTGACCGCAAACTCGATCGCCTCGACTCGACGAAAGTATTCTTCCGACAATGGCATCTCGCCCGTTGGTATGTTCACTGGATCGGCTTCGAGGTAGTCCCCGATCTGACTGATCAGCGAGCCAATGACGTCGACGTGCCGAACGCCGAGCTTCGTCGCCTCGTCATTGAAATGATCCCGGAGTTCTGGGCGAACCAGAGTGAATACGATCATCGCCCGTTGCGCGGATGCGTTCTCTAGAATGGCGGTCAGGCCGCGCCGGTCTCGCACGCGCCGTTCCAGCTTCAACTTGACGCTATGATCTGGAAACTGAAGGAGCGTGGCCCGCGTGACGCGCTCGGCGGTTTCGCCGGTCGAGTCACTGACTACGTAGATGACCTTCGCATCCATCGGCGCATGGCTCAGCCGCGGCGGCCCAGCTTGCGCCCATGCATGCGATTGACGCGGCGGCGGTTCTTCGCCTTGCGCTTCGCGTTGCGGCGCGCGGCCTTGTTGCGCTTACGGGGCCGGTCGCTGTTGACGATGTTCAAGTACATGAATTGCTCCTAAGGCGGGGGTCTAAGGGATGGCCGGCGAGTTCGCAAGCCGTCGCGGGACGAGCAGCCAGTAGTCCAAATCTAGTACCACGTCCTTGTGGTACACCTCTCTCCCGTCCTTGGAGACCTTTAGGGGGAAACCCGCTTCGGTCGGGTTAACGTCCTTTAACCCGACCAATCGTACGCGAAGCGCGCCACAGTCGGTCCTGCCGGGCAGGTCGGCTTTGTCGAGGATCTCGCTGTAGGCGTAGATGGTGTCGCCGGCGAATGTCGGATTGGCGTGGGCTCCACCGTTCCACGCGAGGATGCCAAGCACCTTCTCCATGCCGTTGAATGAGAGCGAGCGCGCCACGCTGATCACGTGACCGCCGTACATCAAACGACGCCCAAACCGTGTATCTTTGGTCTGCACCGCGTCGAAATGAACCTTGGCGGTGTTCTGGTACAGCCGCGTTGCCGTCGCGTGTTCCGACTCCTCGATGGTCATGCCGTCGACGTGGTCGATCTTCTCGCCAGCTTCATAGTCCTCGAAGTAAGCGCTGCCGCCCGATGGCCAGTCCTCGTAACCGGCGAGATCGAGGCAGGACGGGACGAGTAAATCCGCCGGAGCGACCTCCTTGGGCATCGCGGGCCGATCGGCTGCGCCCGTTGGCGTCGAAGGGTCCCGCTTGTTAACCATCACCCAGCGATAGTACTCGAGCACCGTCTCGCCACGTTGGTTGGTGCCGACGGTCTTGACCCACACGACACCGGTCTTCCCGTTGCTGTTTTCCTTCTTGCCGACGACCTCCGAAATGGATCGCAGGGTGTCGCCGGCGTAGACAGGGGTCAGGAACCGTACGCCGGCGTAGCCGAGGTTTGCGACCGCGTTGAGCGAGACGTCGTTGACGGTCTTGCCGAACACGATGTGAAAGACCAGCAGGTCGTTGATGGTCTCGCGCGGGTGACCGAGGGAGCGAGCGAACTCCGCGGAACAGTGGAGCGGGTAGCGGGAGCCTGTGAGCCCGATATACATCGCCGCCTCACCCTCTGTGATGGTCCGGGGCACCGCATGCACGAGCTTCGTGCCAACTTCGAAATCCTCGAAAAAATTGCCTGGATTCGTCTTCACCATGTCGTTTCCTCGGTTAGGAACGACGGACTCTAGCCCGTAAAGCCGATGCTGTCGCGCCGTCCACGGGACCTGGCACTGTTCTAGGTTTGGGTGGTATGAGGCCACGGTGGATCTGGACAAAGAGCGGGCGAGCATGGTGGAGCACCAGCTCCGTCGTCGAGGGATCGCGGACAGCCGGGTGCTCGCCGCGATGGGCGAGGTGCCACGCGAGGCGTTCGTGCCTGATGCCAACAAGAAGCAGGCGTACGCCGATGGAGCCCTTCCGCTCTCCCACGGACAAACCATCTCCCAACCCCTGATGGTCGCGATGTCGGTCGAGGCGCTCGGGCTCGAGGGTGACGAGACAGTCTTGGAGGTTGGCGCCGGCTCCGGCTACCAAGCCGCGATCCTCTCGAAGCTCGCCAAGAAGGTCTACGCGATCGAGATCATTCCGGAGTTGGTCGCCAACGCACGGCGCGTGCTCGACTCTTTGGGGATCAACAACGTCGAGATCATCTGTGCCGATGGGCGCAAAGGATGGCCCGAGGGCGCTCCTTATGATGGCATCGTGGTTGCCGCCGCCGCAGAGGAGGTTCCGCAAGCTTTGATCGAACAGCTAAAAGAAGGAGGCCGGCTCGTCATTCCGGTCGGCGGCAGGTGGGGCCAATCGCTTCAGGCCTCGCGCAGGCGCGGCGACAAGCTTGAAACGGACGAGCTATGTGGAGTCGTCTTTGTGCCGTTGGTCTACGGCAGCTAAACTCCGGCCTGCGAAGGAGCACGCAATGAGCATGATTGTCTTTCGGTACCTTCATTTCTTGGGTATCACGTTCTGGGTAGGCACCGCAGTGGCCGTGGCGGTCGCGGCGTCCGCACCCACACCATGGGAGAGCGGAATCGCGCAAGCGCTCCGCAAAGTGACGGTTCGCGTGACGACACCATCGATGCTCTTCGCGTTCGCGGGCGGTTTCGGAATGCTGATCCCGAACTTCGCCGAGACGTACGCAAAGCAAGGTTGGATGCACGCAAAGCTCGCACTGGTGCTTGCCCTGGCCGGCGCGACCGGCGTGCTCACCGGAAAGCTACGACGATGGGCGGAGGGCCAAGAGGTACCGGCACAGACTTTCGGCCGTCTCGCCTGGGTGATCTCGATCATCGCCGTCCTCATCGTAACGCTTGCCGTCTTGCGCCCGTTCTAAGCTCATCGCACCGAATTAACCCTTTCAAAAAGGGGTCTGACCCCTTTTTCGTCGCCCTCGCGCACTGGCACGTACTGGGGCTACGAGCCTTAGCCGTAGCGATCGATGCGTGGCGGGAGCAGATAGGGGTACGGCCTACGTAAGATGTTGCGACTGACCCATCGGTCGGCTCTTCGTGCCGACTGTACGAACTCGTAGGTCTGCGCGTCGCTCTTGTAGTGTGCTCGCACTTCCCGCTCACTGATCTCCGGTGACAAATCAAACACTTCGTTGGCAATTGGGATCAACGGCGGAAAGATGTCTCCCAGGCCTTCTTTGATGAGGTTCCCAAGAAAATCCAGCGCTTGGCCGCGGGTGGAGTGATAGTTGTCGAGAATCCCGCGCAAGAGAAAGCGATTCACGATGGCGCGCACTGGCCCTGGCAGTGCACGCGTCTGTTCGGTGAAGTCGAACAAGTCGTTGCCGTTCTCATCGCGCAGGAACGGTGTGCCCACATCCAGGTAGCGGAGGCGGTCGCCTTCGATCGCCCAGTTCGACAACTGCCCGTCTGGAGCGAGCGACGGGGTCACCGAAGCCCTGATGAGCTCGAACATTCGCCGAACGTAGGGCGCCGCATCGTCGGCGGTCCTACCTCTCAAGAAATCGGGACCCAGCGTTCCAGGGGCCAGCAAGGGTTGGACGCAATACAGCACGTGGCCCGCGGGGCGTTCTAAGATCGGCGTGTCAGTCTCGACGACATCGATCCCGCAAGCCCCGAGCTGCTCGATGTATGATGCAATGAGACGCGCCGTGTGCTCGGCGGCCTCGCTGGATGAAAACGGAACGAGCCGCTTGCAGGCGAAGTCCCCGTGCGGAGTCGCAAGCTTCACTGCAATGGTAACCTCTCCATACCCGATGACGTCGAGGCCTTCGGCGAGCCCTGTTCGCACCGCGTCTTCGAGCCGCTCCTCGAAAGCCTCGATCTCCGGACCGGTTACCAGAGACATCAGGTCAAGGCCTTCGTCATGCGAGCGATCAAATCCTCAGCTTCATCGTCGGTGAGGATCAGCGGCGGCAAGAACTGAAGCACGGATCGATCGTTGCCTGCCGGGAAGCAGAAGACGCCCTGCTGCATGATTCGCAGGAGCGCGCCCAAAGCCTCCACCTCACTCCCGAAACGCAATCCCATGAACAGGCCTCGGCGTCGGAGCTCGAATGGAAGCGGTTCGAACGCCGTCGCAAAACGCTCGGACAATGCATCCACGTGCTCGAGGAATCCAGGCTCTTCGACGATATCGAGCACCGCCTGCGCTGCAACGCAGCCGAGCTCGGCACCTCCAAAGGTCGAAATGTGCACGAACGGGTTGGCCTCCGAGTCGAGGACCTCGTGCATCTCTCGCGTCAACAGCGTTGCAGTAATCGGGTAAATCCCGCCGGACAGTCCTTTGCCGGTAATGATGGCGTCCGGCGTCACCTCTTCGTGCTGAACTCCCCACCAACGGCCCGTGCGCCCCAGCCCAGTCTGCACCTCGTCGACGAGCAGAAGCGCGCCACGATCGTCGCAGAGCTTTCGAATGGCACCGAAGTAACCCGGCTCCGGGATCGGCATGCCCAAGGTTGCCGGGATCGCTTCGAGGATGACCGCGGCCGTCTGATCGTTGATTGCCGATTCCATTGCGCCCACGTCGTTGAACGGCACCTGTGTGAAGCCTGGAAGATTGGGGCCAAACGAATCTCGAAACTGGGGGTCGCCTGCCGCCAGCGCCAGGCCCGTATGACCGTGATATCCTCCCTCGACGGAGATGACGTTCGAGCGTCCGGTCGCACCCCGTGCCGCTTTCAGCGCAACGTCGATCGCCTCACCGCCGGACACTCCGAACACGATTCTAGGGAGCGCGTCATCGAGTGTCGCCGACAATCGAGCAGCGAGCTGCGCGCGCTGACCGGAGGCGAAATGATGATTGCCGATGTCGAGCTTTCCCAGCGCTTCGGCCACCGCCCGGGTCACCTGAGGGTTGCAGTGGCCGAGGCTGAACACCCCACCGTTGCAGTGGCAGTTGATCAGCCGAAGTCCCGTGTAGGCATCTTCGAACCAGATGCCTTGACGCTTCCCCATGACCATCTGAAGGCCCATGCGCTGGTAGTACGCCAGCTTGTTGGGCGCGACGTGCTCGCGAAAGACGGCGGCAAGCTCGTCGAAGTTCTCAAAAGGCTGTGGGGGTGGATCCTGGGACATCGGGGGGAGTCTACGCAATAACGGACCCCCGCGCGTAGTCACCCCGACGCAACGACTGCGCAAGCAGCCCGGACTGGCGCAGTTTCTGCGCCGCCCGCGTCCAGAAAATCGCTCAATTACCAACGAAACCGCATCCTCTCAGGGACGGCATCCGATTTGCAACGTGTTGCACCACTCGAGCCTGAGCCGCCAAGAGAGGTTTCGTGAACGCATCGCTCCACACCAACAGCAACTCGTTTCCAAGCGCTGCTCCGGGCGTATCCAGCACCGCGTGGATCTATGGTTTGTGCGCGGATTTTTCGGGGCATTCCTTCCTGCGAAAGAGCAGCGACGACTGTCCGATGCTCGGCAAGCTCGCGTACGGGCTCGACCGGCTTGCGGCGACGGCCATGTCGGTTCCGTACAAGCGTAAGATCCATCCGCATCTCTCGGACACGACGTTGCAGGAGTACATCGACTATCACGCCTTCTACTCTCAGCAACGCTTCCTGGACGACCCCGACTCTGCCTTCGCCTCGCCTCCCGAGGGGCACTCGGTCATCGAGCGCGCGACGCGACGCCGTTCCTGGGACCCAAGAAGCGCAGCGCTGACGAGCATCGACTTCTACAGCCCGTTTCGAACGCTCGATCCTCGCTTCCGCGACGAGTACGCGGCGCTCGAACCCAACGACCGGGTCGAGTCTCGCGGGTGGTTCCACAAGAACGGGCCACGTCCCGTCGTGATCTTCTTGCACGGCTTCTCCGCCCCGGACTACCGCATCAACAAGATGTGGTTCTCGGCACAGAAATTCTACGATGCCGGTCTCGACGTGGTGTTCATGAACTTGCCGCTTCACGGTGGGCGAATGCCGAAGTCAGCGGCGTATCACGGCACAGCGATCATTCAGCCCTCGCTCTGGCGGCTGAGCGAGGCCTGTGCGCAGGGGGTGATGGATCTGCGCATCCTGATCGATCATGTCGTGAAGCGAGGCGCGCCGAAGGTCGGCATCATGGGCTACAGCTGGGGCGGCTTCCACGCTTCGATGATGGCGTGCCTCGAACCGCGAACCGATTTCATCGTGAGCGTTGCACCGGTGGTAAGCATCGCGGACCTGGTGATGAGCTGGCCGACGCGTTCGTTCTTCGAGGAAGCGCTCGAAGAGCCTGCGATGATGATCCGGGAGCTTCGAAAAATTCTCGCTCCGTTCACCCCGCTGTCTCACGCGCTGAACATCCCCAAAGAGCGGGTTCTCTTGGTTGCCAGCGGCAATGATGGAATCATCCCGGCGGTGCACACCGAGGCACTTTGGGAGCACTTCGGGCGGCCTGAGGTATACTGGAGTTGTGGCGGGCACATCCTCTACTTCGACAAGGGGCGCGTGACCGACCGAGCGTTGCGATTTCTCCAGGATATCGAGGTCATAGCCTAAGAACATGCAGGTCCGCGGGTACAGTCATCCCGACTTCCGTTCGTTGCGGGACACGGTGAGGTGGTGCACGCCGTTGCACGGCCCAGGCGGAGCCGCGATCGCGGTCTATCATCGTGGAGAGCTCGTCGCCGATCTCGCGTGCGGAACACGCGACAGGCATGGAGCCCCGTTCGAGCCAGAGACCCTCGCACTGAGCATGTCCACCGGCAAAGGCGTCATGGCCACGCTTCTGCACCAAATGGTCGATCGCGGCCTCGTGGATCTCGAAGCCCCGGTTGCGAAGTACTGGCCCGAGTTCGGCAAGAACGGCAAGGGCGGGATCACCCTGCGACAAGCGGCATCGCACCGCGCCGGCCTCTATTCGATCGCTCGCATCATCGATTCGTCCGAAGAGATGTTCGACTGGGACCACATGGTTCGCGTCGTCGAGGACATGTGGCCCGTGCACAAACCCGACACTGACTTCGGGTACCACGCGTGGACAGGCGGGTGGATCATCGGCGAGGTGCTTCAGCGGGTGACAGGCCAGCGTTTCCCCGAACTGATCAAACAGAACCTCGCCGACCCGCTGCAGCTCGACGGCCTCTACATGGGGCTGCCAGAAAGCGAGCTCCCCCGCGTCGCCGAGTTTCTGATTCCAAAGATCCCACGCAGAGTCCTCCGCGGGAGGCCCCGCGGCTTGCGCGCGCAGGTGCGCCGAACCGCTTCCACCACGATGCGGTGGCATTCCGCGGTCGGGCAGGCGGTCGATGCGATGATTCCACCGGGCCTCGGCGACGTGCTCGGCGACCCGCGTTGGCTCACGTCGGTCATCCCGTCCGGCAACGGCGTCTTCAACGCGCGCTCGCTAGCACGCCTCTACGGCGCATTGAGCTTGGGAGGTAAGGTCGACGGCGTGCGCCTGCTGTCATCCTCGGCGCTCGCCGACGCCACCGAGGACCAGAACCCGCACATCGGCCGTGTGATCCCCTTCCCCCTTCGATTCAAGGTCGGCTACATGCGGCCAGTCTCGCTCGGCCTGCGCCTCTCGGTCGGCAAACGCCGGGTCGACCTGGGCCTCCCAAACCCGCACGCGTTCGGCCACTTCGGCTTCGGCGGTTCCGGCGCGTGGGCGGATCCCGAACGACAGCTTGGCGTCGCGATCGTCACCAACTGCTTTGGCGGGCGGGTCCCCGGGGACTTGCGACCCGTTGCAGTGGCCACCGCGTCGTCACGCTGCGCCGATCGACGCGCGAGCTGACTTCGCCGTTGCGACCCAAAGCAGCGTGCAGTAACTAGCGCGGGGATGGCCCTGCTCGCGCTTCTCTTCTTCGCGACGGCGGTGCTCTATGCATCGGTCGGCTTCGGAGGAGGCTCGACCTACAACGCGCTCCTGGTTCTCGCGGACGTCGACTACCGCGTCCTGCCGTCAGTCGCGCTGCTTTGCAACCTCATCGTCGTCACAGGTGGCGTGTGGCAGTACCGCCGCGCAGGCGACCTGAAGCTAGCGTTCGCCCTCCCGTTCGTCGCCCTTTCGATTCCCATGGCCTGGTTCGGCGGAACCGTGCCGATTCAACGCGAGACGTTCGTCATGTTGCTCGGGCTCTCGCTGCTCGCAGCGGGCCTCGCGATGTGGTTTCAACCCGCCGAATCGAAAGCGTCTCCACCGGGCTCGCCTCTGGTCAACTGGTTCGTCGGCTTGCCCGTGGGTGGCGCGATCGGGTTTCTCGCCGGCATGGTCGGAATAGGCGGTGGCATCTTCTTGGCTCCGTGCTTGCACTTGCTTCGCCTCGCAGATCCAAAGCGCATCGCTGCCACGTCGAGCTTCTTCATCATGGTCAACTCGATTGCGGGGCTCGTCGGCCAAACGATGAAACAAGGCACCACCGCGCACCTCGACCAACTCAGCGGCTACGTCTGGCTGGGCGTCGCCGTCTTGGTCGGCGGCCAGCTCGGAAGTCGCCTGAGCGCGCAGGCGCTCTCTGGGCGGGTCGTCAAACGGCTCACCGCAGTGCTTGTGCTCTACGTCGCCGGACGCTTGCTCTACATGAGCTTCGCCTGAAGCGCGGTCAGGTGCGCACTCGCCAGGGCCTGGCCTGTTCGAGCTGGCCAGCGAGTCTCAACAGGGTCACTTCGTCTCCAAAACGTCCGAGGAACTGCACGCCGACCGGCAAGTCGCTTTCAGTTCGATGGAGCGGCACCGACATCGCCGGAGCCCCCGTGAGGTTGGCGGCCATGGTCCGGTGGAGCACCTGCCTGGAGAAGACCTGCATCTGGGCATCCATGACGCGGTCCCGGAGCCCGGGGACGCGAAACAAGCCCCGGGCTCCAGGCGAGACCAAGAAGCGAACGAGCCGCCGCTCCGCTGCTGTTGGTTCCGCCTGCGCCAGAGGCACCGGCACCCGTCCGAGGGTCGGGGTTACGAGGATGTCGTATTGGTCGTGGAACCTCGCCAGCGCGAGCCCGACGCGCCGCCCGGTGAGACGGGATGCCCCCACGACGTCCGCCGGAAGCGCTCGACCCACCTCCGTCAGCAGGAGCGAGATGTCTTCGAGCGACCCACGAACCTTTGAGCGGCCATATTTCAGCTCTAGATCGGAGACCACGGCCGCTGTGTTGGTCGCCCCGAGGATGATGGCGGCCCGGAGCACCTCCCACTCATCGTAAGGAAGCGGAACCTCCTCGACGATGTGCCCCAAATCCTGCAAAAGACGGCCTGTCGCGTGCACGGCCTCCATACACGGACTCTCCATGCGTATGCCGAACACATCGGTCTCTGTCGCTATACCGACACGCAATTGGCCTAGATCGTCGTCTAGCGCGGCTAGAAATCCGGTGGGACCCGGCGCCACGTAAGGCGAACCCGGCTCCGGCCCCTCGGTCGCGTCGAGCATCGCGGCCGTATCACGAACAGACCGGCTCACGATGTGAGACGTGGACTGGCCCTCATACTCCCACCGGAAGTCCGGCCCTATCGGATTCCGCCCGCGGCTCGGCTTCAGCCCGAACACCCCGCAAGCCGAGGCCGGCATTCGAATGGAGCCTCCTTCGTCGGTGGCAGACGCCATGGGAACGATGCCGGCCGCCACCGCCGCCGCCGAGCCCCCGCTCGAACCACCTGCCGAACGCGTCCGGTCCCAGGGATTGCGGGTCGCCCCCCACGCCTTGGGCATGGTGAACACCGAGAGCTTGTACTCCGGGGTGTTGGTCTTGCCAAAAACCACGACCCCCGCACCGAGAAAGCGGCGCACGATCTCCGCCGTGTGCTGCGAAACCTCACCTTGGTGAAGCCGGCTGCCGTTGCTCATCGGCGTGCCGTTCAGAGCGTGGTGCGCGTCCTTGAGCAGGAACGGCACCCCTGCAAACGGGCCCGAGAGGTCGTCCGTGACGCGCTGGCGCGCGTAGTCGTAAAGCGGTGTGACGATCGCATTGAGCTCCGGGTTGAGCCGCTCCGCGCGAAGGATCGCGGCCTCCAAAACCTCCTTGGGGTGGACCTCGCGCTTCGCAATGAGCTCCGCAAGCCCGAGTCCGTCATATTGAACGTAGTCGTCGAACACCTCAGCCGACCTTCGACGGGACTCGCTACGATGTCAAGACGCTCGCGCGCGTGAATTGAGGATCGCGACGATGGAGCCGGCGCTCACGACAGCGATGACGTAAGCCCCGCCACGATCGAAAATGTGGTCGTGCACTTGGTAGAGCGCGAGGCTCACGCCTATGCCGACCCCGTAGCCGAACCATGGTTGCTCGCGCCAGACGATCTTCTGCCGTTTGGTGGCGACAGCGACCAGTGGCCAAAACGAGGTCGCCGTGGCGTATGCGCGGTACGGCTCCCCCAACTCCCGGGCGAGCCTTCGGTCTTGGTGCATGCCTCCGACGAACGCGAGGACGATCACTCCGATGAAAAACACGAACGTCACCGTCGACGGCGCAAGCAACGCGTGCGCAGCTGCCCACAGCGCAATGCCGGAAAAGAACGGATGCCGAGTGATCTGCTGCACCCCGCGCGCGGGCACCACGCGATGCCGGAACGTGGCCATCGGAAGCCGCGGGTACACGAGCACCGCGGTGATGAATAGCGAGAAGCCAGCGACCGAAAGCCCGATGAGCGCCCCCTGCACCGGTGGAATGGTCACCCAAAGCGACGCATGCGGTTCGGCCAAGCGGTGCAGCGCGACGTAGTGGACCAAGGCGGCAAACGTGAGCATCGCGATGACGGAGTAGCCGACGATGAAGCCGGCCTCACCGAGGCTACGCACCAGGCGCTCCCTCACCGGACGCATCGTCAGCCCGACGTGCGTGCCGCCAAACAGAAGCCACAACAGGGCCGTCACCAATCCTTCTTCCATGGGCTCGCGCTAGCCTACGACGGTTTGTGCCCGTTCTCCAAGCGGGGGCCTCGGCCGCTCAGTTGACGTGGAACACGTCGTCGCTGATCTCAGCGCCGATCGTCGTGTTCCGCCGAATGACGTCGGCAAGCGTCGTAGCCTCGACCTCCACAACCTCTGCTGGCGTGAGCACGAGGTCGTACCAATGGCTGTCGCCCGCCCGCAGGTTTGTGAACTGCTCGATGATGACCTTGGAGAACAGCTCGCCTAGGTGTCCGCCGCTCACCGGATCCTCCGCCAGCCCGCCAACCCACACATCGATATCGTCCACGGTCGCATAGACCGATGCCAAGCGTGCCTGAACGTCCGGGTTCGAGCTCACTTCCGCGAAGCTGAGCTTTGCGGGCAAGCCCAAGACGTTGCGCGCAGCATTGTATCCGCACAACCCGTGATCACGGCCGCGCTGGATATTCAGCGAGGCAAGGTCGAAGCCGCCGGAACCCGGAGCGCCAAAGAGGAAATTACGGACGTCGTCAACGACTTCCGGGTCGACCCGTGACATCTGCTGGGTGGCAAGCCCACGGAGGATCGGCTCGATCCCTCCCTCGTTGAGCAGTCGGTGAGGCGCGAAGAAGGCATCCCGGAGTTGCAGGTTCCCCTCCGGGATTGGATTCCCCTCCGCGTCGAGTCGAAGAAGGGTCGCGCTCAGCGCACTGTGCCCATACCGATAGGCAGCGGTCGAAAAGAGGTTCATGATTGCCGGGCTCGTCTCACGGGCATACCCGAACGGGGGAATCGAGCCA
>CALJYC010000241.1 GCA_937984275.1 uncultured bacterium
GCCGAAGTGCTGTTGCACTTTGTGCTCCCAATAGAGAACGACGTAGAACGAAACCAGCAACGCCGAGATCGCGACCCCCAGCAGGCTGCGGTTGCGCCAGCCCTCGCGGTAGGTGCTCAGAAGCCCGTTTTGTCCTTGCTGATCCATTCTATGCCCTCGGAACCTGCAGCGGCGGAACGAGCTCGGTGTCGAACGCAGCATCGTTCAAGTGGTCGAGGACCCAGCCGAGGCTTCGGCGCTCCTCGATCCAACGGACGAGCACGCTGTGGTCCCACCTTCGCCCGAGCATGTTGAACCCGACGACACGGTCGTCCTGAACGACCACTCGCGTCGTGCTGGACACCGTTGTCTTCTCCTCGAAAAACCAGTTCTCCTCGCGGTCGAGGTTCCAGTTCACTAGGCCCGCGGTGGTGTACTCAACGTCCATGAGCTTGGCCGAGTTGTACCAGGTTCCCCGCTCGTATCGCGACCCGTCACCGAGCAACTGCCCCCCCACCACACGCCCCTGGTCGCGCGCCGTGTACCAGAGCTGCTCGGGCCGTCGGGTCCCGTCGAACCAGCGCACCGACGCGCAGTCTCCGGCCGCAAACACATCGGCTGCACTGGTCTGGAGGCCTTCGTCGACCACGATTCCACCGCGCTCATCGAGCTCGATCGCGGTATCGGCCAGCCACGCGGTGTTCGGCGTCACGCCGATTCCAATCACCACGCAGTCACTTTCGTAACGCCCTAGATTGGTCCGCACCGCCGATACGTTTCCATCCGCGCCGGTCTCGAGGGCTTCGACGTCGTGCTCGAGGTGGACCTCGACCCCGTGCTGCGCCATGCGGTCACTGATCCACTGCGCTTCCCGTCGGTCGAGCGCGATCGGCCAGAACCATTCTTCACGGATGAAGAAATGGGGCCGGAGGCCCGCTGCCACCGCGACCTCCACGGCTTCGATCCCGATGAGCCCGCCGCCGATCACCGCAGGCTGCCGCGCGAGCTGACCGCGACGCTCCGCGGCAACTTCGCGAAAGCGATACGGCGAGTCGCCGGCGCTCGGATTCGCGTGCGCCTGCGGTCGCGGCGGCCCACCGCCACGGGATGCGCCACCGTGCACCTCGCGTTCGTACCAGTCCAGGTCCTGCAGGGTGACGAAGTGACCGACCCCACGCGCGTCACTTCCGGGCCAAGGCCCCGTGCGCGGTCGTGACCCCGAGGCGATCAACAATCGGTCGTACGCAATCGGCTCATGGCCACCGGCCAAGGAGACACGCCGGCTGACGATATCGATGCCTGTCGCGCGAGCGCGCACCCGCCGGAAGCCCAGCCTCTGATACGCGTCGCGCTCGAGGGGCTCGATGTCGCGGTGGCTCATCTGTCCGCTGAAGACCCACATCAACGCAGTTCGGGAGAAGAAGTGGTCGCTCTCCTCGGAGATCAGCGTGATTTCCCAGCTCGGCTCTCTCTTCCGCACAGCGCGGGCCGCCTCCATCCCCGCGACTCCGTTCCCGATGATGACGATGCGCATTCCCGCCACAATACGATGCCTTTGGCCCAGAGTTACAGCCTCGTCAAAGTTGCCGCTCTGGGCTTTGAAACTATGGCTTCACTGGATTTAATCACTTACACTGCAAAGCATGCAAGAGAATGCAACCAATGCCTTCGTGGCTGGGGTGCTGGTGGGGAAGCCCATCTTTCGCGCGCCCGGCATCGTCGTGCATGGGGGACTCGACCGTGAGGACCGGGAAGTGGCGGTCATCGTCCTACAGGCGGTCACGACCGATGGGCAGAAGCTCAACTTCCAAAACATCGCTCGCTACGCCGACGCCTCCGGCATCGAGATCATCAAGGAAGAGCCGCACGTCATTCTGGCTACTCCGGAGCCGAAGGGGATCTTTCGCGACCTGCCGTGGAGCTCGTGGCGCCTCGACGAGCGCCTCAGGCATTTCCAAGGAGTGGCAAGCATCGTCCAGCGATTCCACGCGACCGACGTCCCCGTGGGCACGCTGTCGCCGAAGTACATCGCGGTCGACGAAGAGCTCAAACCGTTCTTCTTGGGTCCCCGCATTGCGCCCCGTAGCGGTCCGTACGTTCCGCCCGAAACGGCGAGCGAGCGGCGCATCGACTTGCGCTCGGACGTCTACTCACTCGGAAGGCTTCTCTACTTCGTCGTGGCCGGCGAAGAGCCGCCGCGTGAAGCACGAGACATCCCCATGCTCGAGGAGCTAGGAAATCACCCCGCCGGCCTGGTCCGGATCATTCGCAAGGCGACCTGCCGCGATCCCGATGCGCGATATCAGTTCATCGACGATCTCCTTTCGGATCTCGGCCGCTATCGGGAGCACACCGATGTCGGCATGGTGCATCCCGACGTCGAGGATCGAAACACTGGAATATTGAGCGTCGTCCCCGATGCTCCAGAAGCACCGGCGCAGAAGGCCGCGCCCGAGACGGAAGTTCCGCGGAGTCCGGTGCCACAGGCGACGTTCGTCGCGAACCCAGCGAAAACGGGGCGATTCTTCCGGGGGGCAGCGTTGGCGCTGGCGTTCGCAGGCATCGCGTTCCTGGTCAACGATCACCTCGAAGCCCACGCGAGCTTGCAGCCACTGACGTCCCAGGAGTCGGTCGAGCTGTCGAGCTTTGTGAGTGAGGCCTCGCTATCCGACGGTCAACCTCCCGTACTGTTCGCGCACGTCGACGAGTCATGGGAGCTCTTGTCGACCGAAAGCCGACAGGCCGAGGCCGAGGCCTTGTTCGAAGCAGCCAACGCGCGTTGGGGAACCCGAGACGGGTTCATCCAGCGCGGCAACGCGATGGTCGCCCAGCGCTGGAACAGCGAGGTGACTGTGTTCGGCAGCCTTCACGGAGACACACAATGAAGACCCATGCTCACCCGCCGAAAAAACGTCGGCGCCAGGACGGCTTCACACTCCTGGACGTCATGACCGTCGTGCTGATCATCGGCGTCCTCGGAAGCCTCGGGCTCAATCAGTACAACAAGTACGTCGCCCGCTCGAGGCGGCCCGAGACGGTCATGGCGTTCCGCTCCATCGCCTCCGCGCAGCGCGAGTACCTGCTCACGCACGGCAGGTTTGCAGGGACCTTCAGCGAGCTCGGGTTCAAGATGGAAAGCGGCGCGATGATATCGCCGACGGAAATCCAGGGGTACACGTATAACTATCGAATCATGCAAGATGACGGACCGCGCTCTTGGTACGTGGTCGCGAGCGGCAATATCGACGGGGACGGATTCCCGGACATCGTCTCGGCAAGCAATCCCCGATAAAACGACCGGTCCGTAATATACCCCACTTGAGGACTGTAAATTTATCCATATACTGAAATTTGAAAGGGGCATGTGAAATGAAAGCAAAACGTTGGACTTTAGGGCTCATGCTTGCGGCGGCTGTAAGCCTTTGGGGGCTTGTAGAGGCCGACGCGAGCCCATTTTCGTCGGAGATCTTGTCCGATGACCTCTCGAATATCGTGAACGGGAAAGCGCCGAAAGATCCCGCAATGTATGACAATAATGGTCACGGCAACAATGAAGACGGCGTCGACTCGAGCAACACGGGTAACAGCAAGACCGGCGAGGATACGGTCTGCGCCGACGGAACCTACTGCGACGACGAGACAAGCACGTCGACCACGACCGATACCAAAACCAACAGCGGCAAGAAGAAGTAACCTCGCTTGCAGTTGAACCAACAGGAGGGCGCCCTACAGGGCGCCTTTTCCGTTTAAGGAGTGGGTTCGATGAGCACGCCCGGATTCATCACGCCGCCCGGATCCAGCGCGCCCTTGACCGCGCGTAGCGCATCTCCGAACAGCGCCGGGCGCTGCTTCTCGTACCACGGCCGGTGGAGCCGCCCGACCGCGTGGTGATGGGTGATGGTGCCGCCATGCGCGATTACGGCGTCGGAAGCAGCCTTCTTGATCGCCATCCATTGCTCGAGCTCTGCGCCGTATCGCCCTGGCGCGATGAACGTGAAGTACGGCGCCGGCCCATCGGGATACACGTGCGTGAAGCGGCAACTGATGAATCCCGTTCCACACGCGTCTTTCATCGCCCGGCGAACGTCGCGGATGACGCCGCTGTGTAGCCGCTCGAAGTTGTCCCACGTGCAGGCCGTCTCGAAGGTGTCCACGATGACGCCCATGCTCGCCATGACGTTGAGCAGATAGGGTGCGTCGATGAAGGCGTCTCGCCACACCCCGGCGCCATCGCTGCCCCCGCTGCGCTCACCTTCTTCGCGGTACACGGGCCCCTTGGGACAGGTGCCGCCGTGGTCCGCCACGAGCTCGAGCGCTCGCTCCATCCAAGCCCGAACCGGGTGATCGGCAGACTCGAAGGCCACGACGAGCACATGGGTCCCGTCCATCGTTACGGCGTTGAGCGCGGCCTCGCGCTTGTCGAGCAGCCGGCAATTGCTCGGATAGAGACCGGACTGGGAAAGCGCCCTCACCGCTTCAACCGCCGCGCCATAGTCACCGAAGTGTGCGGTCACCGTGGCACGAAACACGGGCCGCGGCCGCACCCGCATCCAGGCCTCCGTGATGACGCCGAAGATCCCCTCCGAGCCCACCATGAGCCGATCCGGGCTCGGCCCCGCGCCCGAGCCTGGCAACCGCCGGGACTCCCACACGCCTTTGGGTGTGATCGCGCGCGTCGACTGCACCAGGTCGTCGATGTGGGTGTACACGGTCGCAAAGTGACCGCCCGCGCGCGTCGCCACCCAACCGCCGAGCGTCGAAAACTCGAAGGACTGCGGAAAGTGGCGAAGCGTCAGCCCCTGCTCGGCAAGCTGCGCTTCCAATCCGGGCCCGGTCGCGCCCGCTTGGATGCGGGCCGACAGGGAGCTTCGCTCGACTTCGACCACGCGGTCGAGACGCCCGAGGTCGAGGCTCAGCACCGCATGGTAACGATCGTCCACATCGCCCTCGACGCCGCCGACCACACTCGTCCCACCTCCAAATGGAACGACCGCGACCTTCGCATCGCTCGCCCAGTCGAGCACGGCAGTGATGTCCGCTTCGGTCCGGGGCGTTGCGACGAGATCGGGCGCCGGGGCGAAATCCCCGCGAAAGCCACGAAGAATGTCGCGATAGCTCTTGCCGTACGTATGCCGGACCCGCGCCTCGTGCTCATCGGTCACGAAGCCCCCGAGGACCAATGGCGTGCTCACTAGCGGCGCGCGTAGCTCGATCGACTCGAGGGACGGAGGCTCATCGCAGCGCTCTGGGGCAAAGCCCACCATCAATTGGGCATGCTCACCGGTGGCCTTGCGAGCCGCCGCGTCCGGGAACTTGTCCTCCCAGCCCCACCCCCAGAAGCTCCGCTTTCGTGTGTCGTTCATCGAGCGAGACCTTCCAACATCAACCTGCCCCCTTGCAAGCGCCTTGACGGATCCCCCGATCGGGGCTTCTCTCCCGCCATGTCCTTCCCCCAACCGCTTCGCGCGGTCGTCACCGGAGCCGGCAGCGGTTTGGGCCGGGCCTTGGCCCTCGACCTCGCCAAGCGCGGCGCCTCCCTCATCGTCTCCGACATCAATCCGTCTTCCGCCGAAGAGACCGCCGAGCTAGTTCGACAGCAGCAGGCGCGGGCCGAGGCGGTCGTGTGCGACGTGACTGACCGCAATGCCGTGTTCGGCCTCGTCGAAGAGACGGAGAAGCGGCTTGGGGGCATCGACCTCATCGCCAACAACGCCGGAGTTGCGATCGGCGGACCGTTCGACGAGATCTCGATCGAGGACTGGCGCTGGGCGGTCGACATCAACCTGTGGGGCGTAATCTACGGCTGCCAGGCTGCGGTACCGAAGATGCGTGCGCAGGGCCGCGGTTACATCATCAACGTCGCCTCAGCCGCCGGCCTCTTGGCCCCACCGAGCATGTCCGCCTACAACGTCACGAAGGCGGGCGTCGTCTCGCTCAGTGAAACGCTATTCGCCGAGTACAAGACCCAGGGCATCCGCGTCGCGGTGGCATGCCCCACATTCTTTCGCACGAACATCGTTGGAGCGATGCGAGGCGCCACCACGAAGAAGGAAGATGCACAAGTCATCCGGTGGATGGAACGCTCCAAAGTGCAAGCGCCGGACGTCGCCAAAGCCGCCGTCGACTCGGTCCGCGACGGCAAGCTCTACGTGCAACCGATGCGAGAGGGGCGGATGGCATGGCGCCTCAAGCGAACGGCCCCACAGCGTTTCTACGAGTCGTTGAGCCGGGCCCACAAGCAGTTCCTACAGGGTCGCAACAAGCCCTGATTGGCCACAGCAAATCGACCCTACTATCCATCGCTGAGGCACATGCGACTGACTTCCACCTGGCTTCTGATACTCGCCCTGCTCTGGGCCGTTGCGCCCGCAACCCTGGCAAGCGCCCAAGAAGCAACCGGGGACACTTCGGAGATAGCCGAAGACGAAACCCCAGCGGGAGCCGAGGTGATCACGGAGGAACCCGATGCCCTTGGCCGTGATGCGCTCGCCTACAACGCCGAGCTCCTGGACCAGCTCTTGGAGCGGTCGTCGCAACAGACGATCAGGGAGGCGAAGTTCGGTGCCGCCGCAGGCATCACCGGGGGCATGATCTTGCTCGGCCTCTCCGCCTGGCGACTCATCGAAGACGATCCCCAGAGCCAGCACTCGCGTGGCCTCGGCGTGATGTTCATGACGCTCGGCATGGCCGACCTCACGCTCGGCGTATTCGCAGCAACTCGCATCCCTCACGAGAAGCATCGGCTCGACCGGTGGCAGCGGGCACGCAAGAACGGCATCACCGACATCGAGCTCGCCCACTTCGAGGGAGAGCTCCAATCCGCCCACGAGACCCGCGAAGGCGAGCGCCTATTGGTGCGTTGGGGCGGCCTCACCCATGCCCTGGCCGGCCTCATGGTCCTCGCGTTCACGCCCATTCCGGACAGTATGGGCGGAGCCGACCGCGTCTCGGGCTATGTGATTGGCGGGGTGTTCTTCGCGGTAGGCATTGGCACCTTTGCGACCTCGTTTCGCCCTACCCCGAGCGAGAAGGCATGGCACGACTACAACACGCAGAAGATGCCCATGCCGGGGCACGAGTTCCACTGGGGCCTCGCCCCTTCGATTTCCAAGCAAGGGGCCGGCATCTCGTTCGGCGGCATGTTCTAGTCGCGACCGGCTTGCGTCGCAGCCGATTCACCAGGTAGGAAGCCCCTCTATGGAGCTCGACCAACTCAAAGTCATCGTCACAGGCGGCGCCTCCGGCCTCGGAGAGCACTTCGCCAAACAGCTTCTCGCCGCGGGCGCTCAGGTCGCCGTGGGCGACGTCAACCAGGAAGGGCTCGACGCCCTGCCCGACGGAATCCACCGGCGAAAGCTCAACGTCGCCGACCAGGACGACATCGCGAGCTTCGTTCCCTGGGCCGCCGAGCAAATGGGCGGCCTCAACGGCCTGATCAACAACGCCGGTATCATCCGCGATGGCCTGTGGGTGGGCAAGAGCCGCAAGACGGGCGAGATTCGACGCATGTCGCGCGAGGACTGGGACCTGGTCATCGCGATCAACCTCACCGGCGCGGCGCTGATGGTGCAAGAAGTCGTCGCCCACATGATCGAGCACGGGGAGCCCGGGGTGATCGTGAACATCTCGTCGATCGCGCGTCACGGCAACCGCGGTCAAAGCAACTACGTCGCCGCCAAGGCCGCCCTTGCCGCCAACACCCGCACCTGGATGAAGGAGTTCGCGCCTTACGGCATCCGTGTCGCTGCGGTCGCCCCGGGCGCGACCGAAACACAGATGACCGCCAGCATGAACCAAAAAGCGCTCGACATGATTCGCGCGTCGGTGCCGCTTGGGCGGATGGGACAACCCGAAGACATTTGGCGCGCGGTGAAGTTCATCTTCGACTGCGACTACTTCACCGGCGAGACGATCGACGTCCATGGAGGCGCTGCGCTGTAGGGCGGCGCTTCACTCCGATCAGCCGAGCGCCCGCATGATCGCGCGGTGCACGAAATAGCCCAGCGGCAACAGTGCACATCCCAACGCGTACGCGCCCCAAAACGAGAAGCGCTCGCGCATCAAGAACGGGATGAAGAACAACAGCGTGATCGGGAGCGCTACCAGGATGCTGCGGGCCGTTTGGAACGCGCTGCCGGCGTCCCTGTGCTGCAGGTAAGCCAGTGGAAGCACGAGCAGCGTGGCCAAGGGCAACGCAATCACGAAACCGGCGGTAACGGGGTATCGTCGAGAAAGCCACGCTGCGACGCCGATGACGAGCGCCGATACGAGCGTGTTCAGGACGATGAGCATGGCACCCTGCCCGCGTCGATCACTCGCTGAGGTCGCTGAAGTAATACTCGATCCGGTCGAGGTAGCGCTGCGATCGGCGACGGGCGATCGCGTTCGATAGCCTCGCCTCGGGGAGCACGTCGCCCGCGTCGAGCACTTCCTGAAGAAGCTCCCTGAAGAGCTTGTGGTCGCCGACGTTCACGGCGTAGTAACGCGCCATGCTCATCTGAACCATCAGGTTTCGACGTTCGGTCTTCTCCAATACCTCGTCGAAGATGACCTTCGCGCGGTCCATGTCGGGAGGGAATTCTGACGCCGCCAGCGTGCCCATGGTCATCTGACCGATCATGAACATGAAGTCGGGATCCAGCGCGACCGACCGATTGAGGATCACCTTGGCAAGCGGGAGATCCGCGACGGTATCCATGTCCTCCATGCCCATGTTGATCCGGGCACCGAGAGACGCGCCCGCCCACAGCAGGATGGCTGCGTCCGCCTTTTCGATGAACACGGCGTCGAGCCAAGCCTCGAGGCTATCGACCCCGCCCTTGAGCGCGTCGTCAAACCCCGGGTCCCGATTGCGTAAGAAGTGCTTCGAGAGCTCCCAGGACCGGGTGTACATGACCAGGGCCCGGCGACGCAGAGCGTCCGCCTCTTCCCAGTCATCTTCGATGTCAGCGACCTCGACACGATCCTCAATCCAGCCGGTGCCGTAGCCGACGTACGCGGCGATGAGCGACAGCCCGATCACCTCGTTGTCCGGTACGACCCGCAATAGGCCTTCCAGCTGAATGATCGAAGCCGGAAAAGACTTTCCGACCAGGACGTAATCCCAGTGCTGCTCCACCCCGGGAGCCGCGCGCCCAAAGAGCGCGGCGGTCGAATCCGCCGCGAGCTTTTCCGTGTCGCAAGCCGTCAGCATAAAGAGCCCAGCCGCAAGCGCACCAATACAGAAACCTCTCCATCGGGCCATGGCGCGAAAGTGAACCGGAAACCGCCCCCCAACACAAGGCAAAAAGGGGTCAGACCCCTTTTTGAAAGGGTTAATTGGCGGGCACCGATACGTGTATCTTGCGGCTGCCGCTGCCGAGTTTGACATGGGGGGAGTGGCGGGGTACGTCGGCGCGCAGGGCGATGACACCAGGGGAATGCCGCGACAAACTTCAAGACCTCGTACAGCGCATGCAAGCGCTGGGGAGGTATCTTTGACCTCGATGGCCTCCGCCACAACGTCGACCGTCTGACGAACCTGAGCTTGGGCGAGGGGTTCTGGGACGACCAGAAGAAGGCCCAGAAAATGATGCGTGAGCGCGCATCAACCGAGGAAACCCTCAAGGAATTCGAGCGAGTAGACGGCGAAGCTCGAGACTTGCTGGAGCTATTGGAGCTCGCGGCGAGCGAGGCGGACGAAGGTGTGGTGGCGGACGTGGCCGAGCAGCTCCCTTCCCTCGAGGCCGAGGTTCGGAGCCTCGAGCTCAAGCGAATGCTGACCCCGGATGACGACACCGATGCGATCGTGACGATCAACCCGGGAGCCGGCGGGACCGAGGCGCAGGACTGGGCCGACATCCTTTTGCGTATGTACCTCCGCTGGTGTGAGCGGCGCGGCTTCAAGACCGAGCTCCTCAGTAAGCAGCCGGGCGACGAAGCCGGGATCAAAGACGCGACCTTCGTGGCACGCGGGACCAACGCCTACGGTTATCTCCGCGCCGAGAACGGGGTCCACCGATTGATCCGGATCAGCCCCTTCGACGCCAACAAGCGCCGGCACACCTCCTTCGCGGGGGTGAGTGTCGTGCCTGACCTCGGCGACGAGCTCAGCGAGGGCGAGATCGAGATCCGGGACGAAGACCTCGAGGTCAGCACGATGCGTTCCGGAGGCGCAGGCGGCCAGCATGTCAATCGGACCGAGTCCGCCGTCCGCATGAAGCACATCCCCACCGGCTTCACCGTCCGGTGCGAGGCCGAGCGCTCGCAGCACCAAAACCGCGACACCGCCTTGAAGATGTTGCGAGGTCTTCTCTTCGAGAAGGCTCGCCGCGAGCGCGAGCAGGCTTTTGAAGAAGCGTTCCTCAATGACCGGGCCGACATCGCGTTTGGCTCCCAGGTACGCACTTACACCCTGCAGCCGTACACGATGGTCAAGGACGAGCGTACCGATCACAAGATCAACAACGCCGACGCCGTGCTCGACGGCGACCTCGACGAGTTCATCGAAACCTACCTCCTGATGAGCGCTGAAAAGAAAAAGAAGAAGGCGGGCGACGCCCCAGAGGCCTAGCAAGTGGCCACCGAAGACGAGCTACGACAAACACGGTTGAACAAGGCAGAGCGTCTACGCGAGTTGGGTGTGTTGCCGTACCCGAATACGTGGCGCACCAATCCGGAGCTCGAAGAACAGCGCCGCCACTTGGTCCTTCTAGCCGCCGACGAAGAAGCCTGCGCCAAGCTGCCTCTCGAAGACGAGCTTACCGACGACGCCCCTCACGTTCCGCTCTTTGGTCGCGTGATCGCCAAGCGGGGCCCATTCCTGGTAATCCGCACCCCGCATGGCGACGCCCAGTCACTGGTCCGGCCAGACAGCCTCAGCGAGCGCGACGCGGCCGTGCTCAAGCTCCTCGACCTGGCCGACCACGTCCTGGTCGAAGGCCCCGCCATTCGGACCAAGACCGGCGCGCTCGCGGTGAGCGCCCGCCGCTACGAGCATCTTGGCAAAGCGCTCTTGCCGCCGCCCGCCAAGTGGCATGGCCTCAAGGACGTCGAGAAGCGCTACCGAGAGCGCTACGTGGACCTCTTCGCCAACCCGGCCGTCGCCGAGGTCTTCCGCGCGCGCACACTCATCGTCCAGTCGCTTCGGCGCTTCCTCGACGCCTTTGGTTTCCTCGAGGTCGAGACGCCTCTGCTCCATTCGATCCGCGGCGGCGCGACGGCCAAGCCATTCGACACGCACCACAACGCCCTCGACCTAGACCTCATCCTGCGTATCGCCCCGGAGCTCCATCTCAAGCGGCTACTGGTCGGCGGCTTCGACCGCGTCTACGAAATCGGTCGAACGTTCCGAAACGAGGGCATCAGCACCAAGCACAACCCCGAGTTCACCATCCTCGAGTTCTATATGGCGTACGCCACCCACGAGGACTTGATGGATCTCGTGGTCGACATGATTCGCGCGGTCGACGCGGATGTTCGCGTGCGCTTTGCGGGCCTCACCGGCGACCGGACGTTCGACCTTCAAGCCGATTGGAAGCGCGTGCGTATGCGAGAGGCCATCGCGGACCGTCTGCAGCAGGCCGGCCAGGGCGAAGTCCCCGAGACCCCGTGGACCCAAGCGCTGTCGCGCGACGCCATCTACGACGAGGAGGCGTTCGCGACAGCCTGCAACGCGATCGCCCCCAAGCTCGACCCGGCGGCACAGAAGCAGCTCTCGCACTGCGAGACCCACGGCGAGCGCGTGTTCGCAGTATTCGAGCTCTTGGTCGAACCCGACTTGACCGCGATGTACCGCACGCCGAACGGCGCCCAATCGGCGCCCGTGTTCATCACCGAGTTTCCTTGGGAGGTCTCTCCCCTGGCACGGCGAAACGACGATGATCCATCCTACGTCGACCGCTTCGAACTCTTCATCGATGGGCGCGAGTTGAGCAATGCGTTCAGCGAGCTCAACGACTCGGACGACCAGGCCGAGCGGTTCGAGTCCCAGCTTCGCAATCGCGAGCGCGGGGACGACGAGGCAATGGACTTCGACGCCGACTACATCCGCGCGCTGTCCCACGGCATGCCACCCGCCGCCGGCTTTGGGCTCGGCGTGGATCGGCTCGTGATGCTTCTGTGCAACCAACCCTCGATTCGCGACGTGCTCCTCTTCCCGCTCCTCCGCCCGGAGGCCGAGTGAACCAACCGCGGCCGCTTGGTTTCTGGACGGCGGTCCTGTGTGGTTTCGGCATCCTGCATGTCGCGGCGGTGCTCGTGTTTGGCGCGACCAGCACCCAGTGGTTTCAGGCATCGATCGGTGACGACTTGCTGTGGGTTCGTCTCGCCATCGCCTGGACGACCATGCAGCTCACCTTGGCGCTCCTCAGCCTCGCGGTCCTTCAGCGCGCGGCCCGTCTGCCCCGCGGCGCGCGTGGGCGCGCCCGCACCGTCGGCCTGGCGATCAGCACGGGGCTGCATGCGGTGATCACCACCGCCTCCGTGGGCGTGCTTTTGTGGGCAGCGCGCGTCTCGGTCGGACATGTCCTCGGCGGCACCGTCGCGAGCCTGCTCTTCGGCCTGACCCACCTCGCGTACTCCGACGTCGACCTCTCATGGGTGCCGACGCTCTATCACACCGCAACCACGCTCCAGGGCGTCACCGCCGCGCTGATCGTGTCCTTGAGCATGTCCTGCTGGTTCCTGGTGCCCGCCGAGCGTCGCGAACGCTTCTGGTGGGGCTTCGACGCGGCGCTCGTGCTGGCGTTTCTCGCGGTCAGCGTTCTGTTCCCACTCTCGCCCGCCGACGGGAACGACGGGAGCCTGGTTCGCGCGGTCGTCCGCGTGAGTGTCACGACCGTATTTGGGATCCGGCTCTCCCTGCGCGTGGTGGGCCCCCTCCTGTCGGCCTTCGAACGAATCGGTTTCCGCTCGATGGTCGCCGCACGCCACCTTCGTGCCAAGAAGACCGGCTTCCTCGCCGCAAGCGGCACCTTGTCGATCCTGGCAGTCGCGGTCTCCTCATGCATGTTGATCTCGGTGCTCAGCGTGATGGGCGGCTTTCGGGCCGACCTGAAAAAGAAGATCCTCGGCAATCACGCGCACATCGTCGTCGACCAGGCCTTCCAAGAGCTCGACGACTGGCAACCCCTGCTCCAACGGACACGCGAGACCGAGGGTGTCGTCGGTGCCACGCCCTTTCTTCAAGTGGAGGTCATGGTGTCGAGCCTCTCGAATCGCGCCGGGGCGATCCTTCGCGGCATCGACCCCGACACTGTCTCGGAGGTTACCGACCTCGCCCACAACCTGACGCACGGCAAGCTCGAGTACCTACAGTACCCCGAACGGATCCTCGACTCCTCGATCAGCACGACGCCCGCCGGCCCGATCGACGCGATGATCCGCGGCGCCGAGCACACCGCAGCCAAGGGCCTCCCGGGCGAGGCCAAAGAAGACGCGATGCCGGGTCTCATCGTCGGACAAGAGCTCGCCAGGGCACTACGGCTCGTCGTCGGCGATCGCGTCACCGTGGTCTCCCCGCGCGGCGACCTCGGCCCCACCGGCCTCATCCCCAAGACCCGGCCCTTCCGGATCGCCGGCATCTTCTACAGCGGGATGTACGAGTACGATATGAAGCACGCCTACATCGACCTCGGCGTGGCCCAGAGCTTCCTCCGCGCCGAGGGCCGCATCAGCGGCATCGAGATCAAGGTCGAGGACGTCGAGCGCGCCCCCGCTCTAGCCGCCACGCTGGCGTCGACAATCGGCCAGGACGGGCTCCGCGTGCGCGACTGGAAGATGATGAACCAGCAACTCTTCGGCGCGCTGGCCCTCGAAAAGCTCGCGATGTTCATCACTCTGGGGATCGCGATCCTCATCGCCGGTTTCTCGGTTTTCGGCACCCTGACCCTCCTCGTTCAAGAGAAACGCAGGGAGGTGGGTATCCTCAAGGCCATGGGGACCTCGGCACGCGGGGTGATTCGGATCTTTGTGATCGAGGGTCTCCTGATCGGGGCGGCCGGTGGCCTCATGGGGCTCGGGCTAGGCTTCGTTCTCACATTTGCAGCCGAACACTTTGGAATCCGAATGAATCCCGAGGTCTATTACATCGACAAGCTCCCGGTCCACCTCGATCCGACCGAGTTCGCCCTGGTTGGCGCCGCAACCGTGGTGGTATGCCTGGCGGCAACCCTCTTTCCCGCGTATCAAGCGAGTCGAGTCCGCCCGGTGGACGCACTCCGTTACGACTGACTCTTAGCGCTTTCGATGTCCGATCCCCTCGTCACCGTGCAAAACGTGACCAAGACCTTCGAGCACGAAGGCCGGTCACTCGAAGTCCTCAAGGGCATCGATCTCGAAATCGCCAGCGGCGAGATGCTCACGATCGTCGGCCCGTCGGGCGCCGGCAAGAGCACCCTGCTTCACCTGATCGGGACGCTCGATCTACCCACCCAGGGGCGAATCCTCTACGGTGGCCGCGATGTCACTCGGCTCGGAAGCTCAGACCTGGCGGAGTTTCGAAACCGAAGCATCGGTTTTGTGTTCCAATTTCACCACCTCCTGCCGGAGTTCACCGCGCTGGAGAACGTGATGATGCCGGGGTTGATTCAGGGTCGCAGGCGACTGGAGGATCGGGCCCGGCGACTTCTCGATGAGGTTGGGCTTTCCGAGAGGCTCACCCACCGGCCCGGTGAGCTGTCAGGGGGCGAGCAACAGCGTGTCGCCCTGGCGCGCGCGCTCCTCATGGAGCCCAAGCTCGTGCTCGCCGATGAACCTACCGGCAATCTCGACAGTCAGACCAGCGACTCCGTGCAGTCGCTCATCTTCGATTTGAACCAGCGGCACGGTATCACCTTCCTCATCGTGACCCACAGTCGCGACTTCGCCGCGATGATGCCGAGGCAGGTTTCGATGAAGGACGGGCGCATCGATTCGGACGAGCGCCGCGCCCAACCCCTTGAAAACCAAGGAAAACCAACTTGACCCCCCAATAGGGCACGGCTATAGCCGCTCGGATCGTTACGCTTTGCAATGCGCCCTTCCGCCCCTGCCATAGCCCTGATGCTTGCAGGGCTCGCTTCCGTGGCGGGCGCTCAGAGTGGGGACAATATGCCGGAGCCGCCACCCCCGGCGACGCGGCCCGTGCGGACCTCCCCACAACCGCAACGGCCGCCTGAACCGATCACCCGCGAAGAGGATCCGGAGGGCGAACAAGGCGACGCCTACGAACCGATCGAAGACCCGAACGCGGCCATCCAAGTCCCGCGCACGAGTTGCCACGGCAAGGAGATTCGCCGCGTTGTGGTGGTCGGTGCCCGCCGCGTCGATCCCGATGACGTGCGGGCCACGATGAAGCTGCGTCGCGGGTCTACCTGTACGGATCCAGCGGTCACGCGGGACGCGAAGGCGCTCTGGAACATGGCGTATTTCGACGACCTCCAGTTCGAGTCCGACCCGATCGGCGCCGGGATCAAGCTCACGATTCGCCTCGTCGAACGGCCGGCGATTCGCAAGATCATCTACAAGGGCAACGATGAACTCGACGAGGACGACATCGACGAGACGATCACCCTCGAGCCCGGGACGATTCTCTCGGTGCCCGATGTCGAATCGCAGTCCGACGCGATGCGGCAGCTCTACTCCGAAGAGGGCTTCTTTCTTGCCGACGTCGAGTACGAGCTCAGACGCGTCCCGGGCGACACCAACCAGGTCGACGTAGTGTTCAAGATCGACGAGGGCGCCGAGGTCGAGGTCCGGCGCATCAGCTTCGTCGGCAACAAGCAGCTCCCCGCCGCGGAATTGTTGAAGATCATGCAGACGAACGAGACAGGGATGTTCTCGTTCCTGAGCGACCAAAACAAGTTCAGCCGTTCGGCTTTCGACGAAGATCTGACCCGAGTCCAGGCCTGGTACTACGACAAGGGCTACCTGATGATGCGTCCCGGGCGCCCGACGGTCGAGCTCACGGCCGACCGCGCCTACGTCGACATCACGATTCCCGTCGAGGAGGGCCCGCGCTTCCGGATTCGCGAGTTCGACATCATGGAAACCGACGGCGCAGGGAACGAAGTGGAGACTGTCGCGCCCAAGGCCCAGCTCCGCAAGATGGTGAAGCTCAAGTCAGGCGACTGGTTTAGCCGAAGCAAGATCGCCGAAGGAATCGAGGGGATCAGCCGAACCTATCGCGACTCCGGTTACGCGCTGGTGGAGATGGTGCCCAGCACGGACCTCGACGAAGTGAACCACCTGGTGGATGTGACCATCAACATCCTTCGAGGCCCGCTGGTCTACATCGAGCGCATCCACGTGCGCGGCAACACCAAGACCCGCGACGCCGTCATCCGGCGAGAATTCCGAACCAGCGAAGGCGACCTCTACCACCAAAGCAAGCTCGAAGACGGTCGCGCATTGGTGAATCAGCTCGGCTACTTCGAGCGGGTCGACGTCTCCGAAGAGGAGGGAACCGCGCGCGACCAAATGGTGATCAACGTCGAGGTCGCAGAGAAGCCGACGGGCACGTTCCAGGTCGGCGCAGGCTTCTCATCACTCGAAAGCTTCATCGTCACCGCACAGGTCCAACAGCAAAACCTCTTCGGCCGCGGCCAAACACTCGGGTTGAACCTGCAGGTCTCGGGCATTCGGCAACAGATCGACCTGAACTTCGTCGAACCCTGGTTTCTCGGGTCCGAGTGGAGCCTTGGCTTCGGTCTGTTCAAGCGCATCCGAGACTTCCGTGACTTCCGACAGGACTCGACCGGCGCGAACATCACCACCGGACATCCCCTCTTCAATCCGCGTTTCCGTATCTTCCTCCGGTACGAGTTCGAGAACGTCAACATATCCCAGCCCCGAGGAAACTTGCTCGGCGTTGGGGGCGACCTGGCGAACACGTTCTCGAACATCTTCATCGCCAACGCGTTCCGCGACGGGATCACGAGCTCGCTCCGGTTCACCCTCAACTGGGACAACCGCGACAATCGGATTTCGACGACGCAGGGCATCTTCGCGAACTACGCGGTGCAAATCGCGGATCAGTACCTCGGCTCCGACAACACGTTCGTTCGGCAAACCGCGTTCGGACGCTTCTACAAGAAGGTGCTCGGCCCGGTGGTGTTCAAGGTCAACACCGAGATCGGGCTGATCACCTCCCGCAAGTCGGTCCCGGTCTTCGAACGCTTCTACCTCGGTGGCATCTACACGATCCGAGGCTACCGTCTGCAGTCGGTCGGCCCGCAAGCGGGTGTCGCTTCGGCGGGCGATCCGAACCTGCCGATCATCGCGCAGGGCCGCCCCATCGGTGGCGACTTTCAGGCCTTCTACAACATCGAGTTCGAGTTCCCGCTCATCGAGGCGGTCGGCATCAAGGGCGTCATCTTCCACGACGGCGGCAACGCGTGGAACATCTTCGCGTTCCAGGATCCCTTCGGCAACTGCCAGGCGCCCGTCGCGCCCGCGGCTGACCGGTCGTCACAGCCATGCGGCATGCACGGCTTCCTCCGCTACTCGGTGGGCTTCGGCTTGCGATGGTTCTCCCCGCTCGGGCCACTCCGCTTCGAATGGGGCATTCCCATCCGTCGGCGGCCCCAAGACAGCCCGATCCGCTTCGAGTTCACCATCGGCCAGTCGTTCTGAGCGAATGAAACCAGGCGCACGGGCGTATAACCCCTGCGGCTTGACCCGATCGCGGCAAACGGCTAGCTACGCCGGGCCTGAAAGGATGCTCTACATGCGCTTTTGCAGAATCGTCACTATCGCTTTGGCTACCGTCATTCTCGCCGGATCGGCGTCCACCGTGGACGCGCAGGTCAAAATCGGCGTGGTAGACCTCCAGCGCGCCATCAACGAAACCGAAGATGGCCGACAGGCCAAGCGGCGACTGAAGAAAGTCTTCGACGAGCGACAAGAGTCCCTCAACGCCAAGCAGGAAAGCCTCAAAGCTCAGAAAGAGAGCCTCGAGCGACAGCAGGACGTCCTCAGCAAGGACGCCTTCCAAAAGAAGGTCGAGAAGTACCAGGCGGAATTGATGGAGCTGCAAAACGAGTACGTGCAGTACCAGCAGGAACTCTCCACCAAAGAAGCCGAGCTGACTCAGAAGATCCTCGAAAAGATGCAGGCGATCCTCCGCCGCATCGGACAGACCGACGGCTACACGATGATCATCGAAGCCAATGAAGGTGGCGTCGTCTGGGTCCCGGCGAACCTCGATCTCACCGACGTGCTCATCCAGCGCTACAACAAGCAGGCCAAACAGGGCGGCGCCAAGAAGGCCAAGTAAAGGCCCATTCGTGGCCCAACGAGCCTTTTCCGGCTACAAAAGCCCATGGTTAGGTTCTGGGCGCTAGCGGTCATCGCGCTGACGACGCTCGGCGTCGCGGCTCAGGTGATCGCCGAACAGGCACCCGCCGGTGAAGGCGAGCCTGCTTCTGAGGAGCCTGCGGTCGGCCGCGCGTACCACGTCGATGAGTACACGCAGGCCGCGATCCTCCGCTACCCGGGGCTCAAAGCAGCGGCGGCCGACATCGACGCAGCGCAAGCGCGCCTGACCGAAGCCAAGCTCTCGCCGTTCATGCAGTTCCAAGGCCGGGCCGCGTTCTTCGTGGCGCCCGGTGCCCGGGGAACCACAACGTTCAGCCCCGACTCCCAGGTCCCCTGGAGCAACCGCTGGGGCCCGGGCGGCGAGGTCAGCATCGAAGGAGGGATCCCGCTCTACACCTTCGGCAAGTATCGCGCGGGCAAGAAGGCCGCGACCGCGGGCATCAGCGCGTCCGAGCACGAGAAAGACCGCACCATGGCACGCGTGGTGTTCGACGTGCGCCGCGCGTACTTCGGCACGCAGCTCTCACTCGACCTGCAAGCGATGATCTCGGAGGGCAAAGACAAGCTCAGGAACGCGGTCGATAAGCTCGACGCGCGACTGAAGGCGGACGACCCGCGGGTGAAGCAGACCGACTACTGGCGGCTGGTCTCGGCGCTGTCCGAAATCGAGTCGCGCGAGTCGGAAGCTCTGCGATTGGAAGCCTCGGCTCGGGGCGCCTTGGAAATCCTCTCCGGCCTCAAGCCGGCCATCGTTCCCGAGTGTCCGCTCGACGCGGTGCAGAGCGAAATCATCGAACTTGGCCAGCACGTCGCACGCGCCCTCTCGAATCGTCCAGAGCTTTTCCAGCTCGAAGCCGCAAGGTCCGCAACGGATGCCAACCTCACGGTGAAGCGCGCTGGCTACCTCCCGGACATCCTCCTCGCCCTGCGCGCGACCTTCGCAAGAACCCCCGGCATCACCGACATCCAGAACCCGTTCGTGATCGACCGCGGCAACTTCGCGGGCGCGTACGCCGGCCTGCTGGCGCAATGGAAGCTCGACTTCGGCGGGACCCATGCGCGAGTCAAAGCGGCGAAAGCCGAAATCCAGTCCTTGAAGGCAAAGACCGAAGAAGCCGAGCAGGGCATCGAGATCGAGGTGACCGCCCTCTACGAACAACTTCAGGATGCCAAGCGACGCCTTGCGAGCTGGACTCGCTCGGAGAAAGAAACCCGGAAGTGGTTCGTGTCCGCGGGCCAGGGTTACGAAGTCGGAACGACCTCGGCCATGGAGCTCGTCGATTCGATCGAGGCCTACTTCAGCGCTCGCTCGAAACGCCTCATGGCCACTGCCGAATACAACCTTGCCATTGCAGGTCTCGAAAAAGCCACCAACATGCCGCTGGTCGCGCAGAAGGGCTGGCGCCCTGTCGACTGCGACGAATAAACCCCCCGGGACGGTCGTCTACAAGGAACATATGACTCGTGTATCCATGATTTCATGCCTTCTCCTCGCTTTGCTATGGCTCGCAGGTCCCGCCGCGGCTGAGGAGATGCTTGCCAGCGCCGCCGACGTCGGAGTCAGCGAAGCCGCAGCGGCCAAGGCCGAGCAGTTCATCCGCACCAAGCACAACAAGGTGCGTCAGGTGCTGCGAACGCCCGACACGCCGAAGCGTGCGAACCAGCTCACCGAGCTTCTCGGCGAGTTCCTCGATTACGACCGCCTCGCCAGGCTCTCCCTCGACAAGGAGTGGGCCAAGCGCTCCCCGAAAGAGCGCGACCACTTCGTGAGCCTTCTCCGCCAACTCGTCGAGCGTCAGTACCAGCGCAATATGGAATCCACGCTCGCCTACAAGGTCAAGTGGGTCGGCACCGAGCCGATCGAAACCGGCATCAAAGTGAATTCCTCGGCACGCTCAGTGAAAAAGAAGCGCCAACCGCCGATCACCATCGACTACAGCATGAGCCCCGCCGGCAAGGAGTGGAAGGTCTTCGACATCTTTACCGACGAGGTGAGCTTAGTGAAGAACTACAAGCGCCAGTTCCGCAGAGTGATCAAGGAAGAAGGTTGGAGCGGCCTGATCGGGCGAATGGAAAAGAAGCTAAACGCCGAAGACGACCTGCTCTAGAAAAGGGGTCAGACCCCTTTTTGAAAGGGTTAACCCTTTTGAAAAGGGGTCTGACCCCTTTTTCTCGGTAGATAAAACCGTCCGCCCGGCGACGGCCCCCCCAGGCCGCGCCGTTCGGACGCTCCCCTTTTTGTGTCAGACCCTCTTACGCAATCCTGCGATGTCTTTGATGACGACGCGGCGATGATCGGTTGCGATCACGCCTGCCCTTTTGAAGGCGCCGAGCACCAATGTGACGGTTTCCCGAGTCGAGCCTACGTAGCTCGCTATCTCCTGATGGGTGAACTTGACACCCACCAGGATCCCCCGTGAATCGGGAATCCCGTGCCTCGAGGACGCATCGAGTAGAAATTCTGCGACACGCGATTCTACGCTTCGCGTGAGCAGAGCATCGATTCGCCGTTCTGCGAGCAGGCGGCGTTCCCCCATCAATCGATGCATAGCGGAAGCAAATTCCAGGTCCTCGGCCATCACCATTTTGATGAGACGAGGCGGAATG
>CALJYC010000242.1 GCA_937984275.1 uncultured bacterium
GCTCGACGGGCGCGATGTGCCCGAGACCAGCGCGCTCGAGTACGTCGAGGCGCTCGAGAAGGTGCTGCACGATCTCAATGAGCAGGGCGGGCGCGACTATCGCATTGCGTCGGGCGGTGGCCGCATGTTCATCACGATGGATCGCTACAACGCCGACTGGTCGATGGTCGAGCGCGGCTGGGAGCATCACGTGCTCGGCGAGGGCAGGGGCTTTTCGAGCGCAACCGAGGCGATTCAGACCCTCCGCGACGAGAATCCCGGCATGATCGACCAGGACCTACTGGGCTTCGTGATCGTCGATGGCGAGGGCGATCCAGTCGGCCCGATTCGCGATGGTGCGGCGGTCGTGCTCTACAACTTCCGCGGCGACCGCGCGCTCGAGCTCACCCGCGCGTTCACCGAGCCCGAGCTCAGCGAGTTCGACCGCGGGCCGATTCCCGACGTCGAGTTCGTCGGCATGATGGAGTACGACGGTGACCTCAAGCTCCCCCGTCACTACCTCGTGCAGCCGCCTCACATCGACCGGACCATGGGCGAGTACCTGGCTCGCAATCAGATCAGCCAATTCGCCTGCAGCGAGACCCAGAAGTTCGGTCACGTGACGTACTTCTGGAACGGCAACCGGTCCGGGATGTTCGATGAGGTCTACGAAGAGTACGTCGAGATTCCGAGTGACTTGGTTCCGTTCGAGCAACGACCGTGGATGAAGGCCGCGGAGATCACGGACGCGACTCTTGCTGCCCTACAGCGTGGCGGTTTGCGGCACGCGCGCATCAACTACGCCAATGGCGACATGGTGGGTCACACCGGCAACCTCGACGCGTCTGTCATTGCCGTGGAGGCGGTCGATCTGTCGTTGGCGCGGATCATTCCCGTGATCGAGAAGCTCAACGGCGCACTGATCGTCACCGCCGACCACGGCAACTGCGACGAGATGTTCGAGCTCGACAAGAAGTCGGGAGACTTCAAGCGCGATGCCGCCGGCCACTTGAGGAACAAGACGAGCCACACACTCAACGCGGTCCCCTGCTACGTCTACGTCCCCGGAAACGACACGCTGCGCCTCGACGACAGCGTCCAGAACCCCGGCATCGCCAACATCTCAGCGACGACCTTCCAGCTCCTCGGCTATGACCGCCCCGAAGGTTACGAACCATCGATACTTCAATGACTCTAGGCGCTGGTGTGGGGGCGGCGGGGAGGGACAAACTACCCGCCGAAGGCGTTCGGGGGAAAAGGGGACTGGCCCTCCTTTTCGCAGCGCTCTTACTCTGCGCAGGGACGGTCGGGGCGCAGGCTCTGGTCGAGACGCGGGCTTCGAAGAATGCCCGGATCGAGGCTCTGCTCGAGCAAGCGGCCAACGCGATGGCCGGGGTCTACGACTACCGGGGCACGTTGGTGAAGCGGGAGCTCTTTGGTGACGAGCTCTTGCAGCAGACGATCGAGTTCAAGTTCTCGCGGCCGTTCAAGGTGTACGTGAAATACATCGAGCCGCACGCGGGACGAGAGGCCATCTACATTCGAGGAGTCAACAGGAACAGGTTGCGCGCGCACAAGGGCTCGCTTCCCGATGTCGCGGTGAGCTTGAGGCCGCATGGAGCCATTGCGATGGCCTACAACCACCATCCGATCACTTCATTTGGCCTAGAACGGATGCTCGAAGTCGGCGCCCGCAACATCCGTAAAGCGATCACCCAGGGTGATGCAACCCTCAGAGTGTCCGATGGCGGCGCGGTCCATGGTGAGCCCACTTGGCGCATCGACATGGAGTCCAAAGCGGGCGGACGCTATGTGACCGTTCGAAACTCCGAGACCCTATGGGATCTCGCCAGACGAGTCGAGCAAGACATGTACGTGATCCTTCACCACAACGATGAAATCGATGGGCCGGCGGGCATCCACGAAGGGCAGCGTGTCTTTGTCCCGAACTACTACGCCAGCCGTGGGGAGTACTTCATCGGGAAGCGGACTTTCATGATGGTCAAGGCGAAGTCATGGGACCACAATGGCAGGCTCTACGAGTCCTACGAATATCCCACGCTCGAGCTCAATCCGGGCTTAGAGGCCCGCGACTTCGACCACCGGAACAAAGACTACGACTTCATGGTCGTCAATCAGCGGTAGCGCAGCCGCAGCTTGATTCCGAGGAAGTCGGCGATCTGCTGCGCGTACGACCGCGGTATCAAGTCGAGCCGGCCTTCGACGACGGCACGCGCCCGCGCATGGGGCTCGCCCTTGAGCGCAGGGAGTACGATCTGGCTCCAGGCGAAGAGCGTCTTTCCGTCTGCGCCGTTCAGCGCGAGGGTGAGCACCGGTTCGAGGCGCTTCTGATAGGCGACCGACGCGGTGCACAACGCGGCGAACGTCTTGACGAGGCCATCCTTGCCAACTTCATTCGCTTCCTCGAACGAGCTCTTGAGCACGTCGAGCTGCCGGGCAACACGGGCCGGCGCGATCCGGGCGATCGCGGGGAGCGCTTCGGCCGACGTTTGCACGACGCGTTTGTTCGAGGACGAAATGCCCCGCGCAAACTTTGCAACCAGCGGCACCACGAGCTCGGGCTTCGTTGCGATGACTTCGCTGAGCACCCGTGCGGACTGCGTCGCAGCCGTCCGCGGTCCCTCCATCATGGTCTCGCCATGCTCCGCGATCTTCGATTGCGGGCTTTCGTCCGCGAGGATCTTCTGAGCTGCGACTGCGGCACCCCCGCTGGCTGCCTTCTTGCTCGCCCCGGGCTCCGTAGCGGCGGTCTCTTCTTGGGTGCTCTTCTTTTTGGTCGTCATTCGGGTCCTCGAAGTGCTTCAACGATTTGCGGTAACGAGACTTCGTAGCGCCACGAGGTGCCTCGATGTCCGCCTTCGTACTCCTCGTAGTGAACGGGCAACCCACGCTCAGCGAGCGCATCCTTGAGCATCCGCGCTGCGAAGTGTAGCCCGTGCTCATCCCTGTTGCCTGCGTCGATGTAAATATATGACATCGTTTGCAAAGCCGCCCCGGAGGCGTCGATCCGCCGGAGTGGATCTTGCTCCAGCCACCTCGCCCAGACGTCGTCGCGAAGCTCGGCAGTGGCGGGATCCATCGGAATTTCTGCGAAGGGGAAGTCGCTGGGGGCGGGCGAGTAGGCGGCGCTGGCGGCAAGCACGAAGATCGCGTCGAACTGGGTCGCATTCTTGGGACCGGCCACCGGGATCTCTTCGGCAAACGTGCGGAGGCCGCCCGCAAGATCGATCGCGATCGCAGCGCTCGTGAGCATGGGGCGCATGGTGACTTCGAATGCCGCGTCGCCCGCGTGGCTCGCGATGACCGACACGACGTCGGGCCTATCCATCCCAAGGCGTAGCGCCCCAAAGCCACCCGACGAACGGCCGATGACGGCGCGCGCCTCGCGGTGGGGAATCGTCTGGAACTCTGCGTCGACGAACGAAACGACCTCGTCGGCAAGATAGGTTTGGTAGCGTCCGGTTCCCTCTGAATCGATGAACTGCGAACCACCCCATCGATTGAAGCAGTCGGGCAACACGAGGATCGCGGGCTTGCATTGCCCGTCGGCGATGAGCCGGTCGAACAGCTCGATCGTGTTCGGCTTCCATGGACTCCAGCCGGCGATCGAATGGTTCGTCGATCCGAAGCCGGCGAGCATCATCACGAGCGGGAAGCGCTTCGTTCCGTCGTACTGCGGCGGCAGATAGACGTACAGATCACGCTCGTGCGGGTCCCCGAGCGGGTTGTCGCTCAGACACTGGCTCTCATGGGATGTTCGAACGACGCGTCCCTTCATCGGCGGGCTTCGCATAGCACACTCGTGCTGCGGCGGCGGGAAATACAGCGATTTTCGCTACATGCGATCGACTACGCCAATGCCGACGAGCCCAAGACCGCGACGGATCTGCCGGGCGGTCAGGGCCGTCAGCCCGAGTCGGCTCTCTCGTGTCGCGCCTTGAGCGTCGAGCACGGGGCACTCGGCGTAGAAGCCGTTGAACGCACGTGCCAGCTCGTAGATGTGCTCGCAAACCAGGTGTGGCTGGCTGGTCGCGCCTGCTTGGTAGACGACATCGGTGAACCGCAGCAGGTGCTTTCCGAGCGTTTGTTCGGCGGGCGCGTCGAGCGTGATCGTCGCGCTGGCCACGATCGCGTCCATGTCGACTCCACCCTTGGCGAAAATCGAGGCGCAGCGCGCGTAGGCGTATTGCAGGTACGGACCCGCATTGCCCTGGAACGAGATCATCTTGTCCCAGTCGAACTGGTAGTCGCTAAGCCGGTTCTGGCGAAGGTCGGCGTACTTCACGGCGCCGATCCCGACGACGCGCGACACCTCGTCCATTTCCTCGGGCCGAACCCGAAGGCGGCCTTCCGCGACCCCTTCGTCAATTCGTTGCCGCGCACGTTGTTTCGATTCTTCGAGCAACGACGCCAGGGTGATGACGTGCCCACTCGCATCCCGTGTCCGCAACGGCTTGCCGTCGTTGCCGAGCACGGTGCCAAAGCCGACGTGCTCGAGCTCCATGTCTGTCCCGAGCAGTTTCATCACGGCAAAGAGCTGTTGGAAATGAAGACCTTGGCGATTGTCGACGACGTAGAGCGCGCGATCGGCGTGGAAATGGTCCTTGCGGTGCTGGACGGTTGCAATGTCGGTCGTGGAATAGAGGAACGCGCCGTCCTTCTTTCTGACGATGAACGGAGTCTTCTGTTTGCGGAGTGCCTTCGGGGCGCCGTCGATCTCGTCCCAAAAGATACACACGGCCCCCTCGTCCTCGCGGGCGATCCCTCGCTCGAGAAGATCGTCGACGACCCCCGGAAGAGCGTCGTGGTAGGCGCTCTCACCGAGCCACACGTCGAACGAGACGTCGAGCTCGGCATACACCGCTTCGAGAGTCCCGCGGCTCACCTCGACGAAGTGCTCCCACAGTGCGCGGTTTTGATCGTCGCCGCTTTGGAGCTTCGCGAGCTCCGCCCGTGCGCGTTCGGCGAAAGCCTCGTCGCTGCCGGCACGTTCGGACGCGAGCTTGTAGACCCGCTCGAGCTCTGGAATCGGCGTGGCTTGCAGAGCGTTCTCGTCTCCCCACTCGCGCATCCCGACGATCAGCAGTCCAAACTGCGTCCCCCAATCGCCGAGGTGGTTATCACGCACCACGTCGTGACCCATGAACGACAAAATCCGCGCGATGGCATCGCCGATGATCGTCGAGCGAAGGTGCCCCACGTGCATCTGCTTGGCGATGTTCGGGCTCGAGAAGTCGACGATGACTTTGGAGACCTCTTCCACGCGCGGCACCCCATCACGCGCGGCGTCGCGGAGCGCCTCGGTCAGCTTCGACGCGATCCACGGGAGCGCGAGATGAATATTGACGAAGCCAGGCCCCGCAACCTCGGCCTTCTCGATCGCATCGACCCCCGCCAACGCCTCGGCGATCGGCTGCGCGAGCTCCCGAGGAGACTTCTTGAGCTCCTTGCCGAGCGGCATCGCCCCGTTGATCTGAAAGTCCCCAAATTTGGGATCTTGCGTGGGCCGCACGAGCGCAGGCCGCGGCGCATCGAGATCGAGCGCCCTTTGGATCGCCTCGGAGCCGAGGGACTCTAAGTATCGCTCCAACAACATCGCCGCAGGCTTACCAGAAAAAAGGGGTCAGTCCCCTTTTCCCAAGGGTTAATTCTCCCCCACTCGACCCCTTCAAAAGGGGCACTGTCCGCTTTTTCTGCGTGCTAGGGTGCCGACCCGTGAATTTGATTCGGACGTTGATGGACGGCTTGAAGCCGGTGATTCGCGCTCGGCGGGCCATTTTGGGGCCGCGCCGTCCAACTTGGACACTCGAGCTCGAGACGGTGGCTGAGGTTCTTCGGCGGTCGGCCAGCTTGTCGATGATCCTTCCGCTTCAGATTCAGCGACGGGTCATCGATCCGCCGCGACCGGTGACCAGGCCGATGCGGGACGTTGATATGCAGCCGCTCGATGCTGGCGGGGTGTCGGCCGAGTGGTTTTCGCAGCCGGAGAGCGATCCCGATCGCGTCATCCTCTATTTCCATGGGGGCGGGTATTCGACCGGATCGATCAACTCGCACCGAGATTTTCTGGCGCGGCTCTGCATTGCGAGCGGGATGAGGGTGCTGGCTGCCGACTACCGGCTTGCGCCCGAGCATCCGTTTCCGGCGCAGCTCGAGGACTCCCATCGGGTCTATCTGTGGCTGATCGAGGAGCAGGGCATTCATCCCGATCACATCGTGATGGGGGGCGAGTCGGCAGGCGCCGGGTTGACCCTCTCTACGCTGGTCTCGCTACGCGACGACGGGCTTCCTTTGCCCGCCGCTGGAGTGCTGATTTCGGCCTGGCTCGACCTGGACCCTCGCAGCACGTCCATGCAATTCAACAGCCACTACGATTTCGTCACTCGACTCGGACTCCGTTCGATGGCCAAACGATTCGCCCCGGTGTCCGAGCATCGTAACCCTTTAGTGTCGCCTCTCCATGCCGACATGATGGGCCTCCCACCCCTGTTGATTCAGGTCGGGGCCGCGGAAACCCTGCTGGATGACAACCTTCAGTGTGCCGAAGCCGCACGATCGGCGGGTGTCGACGTCAAGCTCGAGGTGTGGCCCGACATGATTCACGCGTGGCACGTCTTCGCCCCAATGCTCGAGGAAGGACGCGCCGCGATCCTGCGAATTGGCGAATTTGTGAAGCATCGCACCGCCAAGTAGCCGGTTCGCCGACTTGACGGAAAGCCCAGCTGCCCCCAGCTTCCTTACAGCTGGCATCCATCAGGGCGTTTTCGCGTAATCACGCTGGAGCCCGAGGGTGACCGATTCGAACATTGGAGGCTGACGTGGCGCAAGCAATCAACCGCTATCGCGCGGATCTACGAGACTTTCGGTTCCTGTTCTTCGAGCAGTTCGATCTGCCCGCAGTCCTCGGGAAGGAACCGTATGCCGAATGGAGCTCCGACGAGTGCAATATGGTGCTCGACGAGGTGTATCGTTTCGTCTGCGACGTCACTGGGCCGCTCAACGGCACTGGCGATGCGCAGGGCTGCCGAATCGAGGACGGCCGCGTCATCACGCCGGACGGCTTCAAGGACGCTTGGGACAAGACCTGGGAGGCCGGTTGGCGCACGATCGCCTCGCCTTCGCGCTGGGGCGGCCAGGACGCACCCAACATGGTCGGCTCCTATGTCGAGGAGATGATGTGCGGCGCGAACACCGCGTTCACGATGTACACGGGCCTCACCCTGACGGCTGCAGAGCTGATCATGGAGTTCGGCACCGAAGAGCAGAAGCAGAAGTACGTGCCCAAGATGATGAGCGGTGAGTGGACCGGCACGATGTGCCTCACCGAGCCGCACGCCGGCTCCGATGTGGGCGCCGCGACGACCACCGCGACGCGCAACGACGACGGCACGTACAACATCCGCGGTACCAAGATTTTCATCAGCGCCGGCGACAACGACCTCGGCACCAACGTCATCCATCTGGTTCTCGCCCGCATCGAAGGCGCCGAGGCCGGCACCAAGGGTCTGTCACTTTTCCTGGTCCCCCGTGTGCGGATCGAGGAAGACGGCTCCCTTGGCGAGCTCAACGAAGTGGAAGTTCCTTCGATCGAGCACAAGATGGGCATCAACGCCTCGGCTACTTGCGTGATGCAGTTCGGCGACGAGGACGGCAGCATCGGCGAGGTCGTGGGTGGCGTCGAGCACCAAGGCATTCGCCAGATGTTCCACATGATGAACGCCGCCCGCATCGGCGTTGGCATTCAGGGTCTCTCGGTGGCTTCCGCCGCGTACCTCAGCGCGCTCGAGTACGCGCGTGAGCGCAAGCAGGGCGCCAGCGTCAAACAATTCAAAGACGCCAACGCGCCCCGCGTGCCTATCATCGAGCACCCGAACATTCGGCGCGACCTCTTGGCGATGAAGGCACGAGTCGAAGGCATTCGCGCCCTCGTCATGAAACTTTCGAGTCACGGCGATCGCCTAAAGGCGACCCAGGGCAAGGACGATGAGTCCGAGGCTTACCACAAGGGCCAGGTCGATTTGCTGACCCCGCTTGTGAAGGCCTACGGCACCGACGCCGCGTTCGAGGTGTCGAGCCGTGCGATTCAGGTGTACGGCGGCCACGGCTTCCTCAAGGACCACCCAGTCGAGCAGTACTGCCGTGACGCGAAGATCTTCCAGATCTACGAGGGCACGAACTTCATCCAGTCGATGGACTTGGTCAGCCGCAAGCTCGGCCAGGCCGGCGGCGCCAACACCCAAGCGTTCTTGATGGACATCCAGAATTTCATCACCGAGAACAAGGACACACCGGAGCTCGCGGAGGGAATTGGCCACCTTCAGGCCGCCCACGAGGCGGTCGCCGCCTCGGTCATGCAGTTCATCGGTTGGTTCAAGGGCGGCAAGCTCGAGCACATCCCGCTTGGCGCCGAGGACTTCCTCACGATCATGAGCGAGCTCGCGGTGGGTTGGTTGCTTCTCGACCAGGCTTCGATCGCACTGCAGAAGCTTCCCGAGACGTCCGAGACGCATCCGGATCACGCGTTCTACACCGGCAAGAAGTTTGCCGCGCAGTACTTCGCCAACAACGTGCTCACGACTTTACCGAGTCGCACACGGCGCCTGAGCGCGATCGATACGCTGCCCGTCGAGATTCCCGACGAAGCCTTCGCGACCGTCTAACGAGCCTCCGTGACGGGGCTACCGGGCCTATTGTTTGGCCCGGCAGTCGGCGCACATGCCATAGAGCTCGAGCTTGTGGCGCACGAGGGTGAAACCCAGCCTCGCGGCCACGCCGTGCTGCAACTCTTCGATGTCGCCATCTTCGAATTCGACGATCTTCTCGCACTCGACGCAGATCAGATGATCGTGGTGCTCGTTCGCCCAGGCGACCTCGTAACGGGACACCCCGTCGCCGAAGTGGCGCTCGAAGGCAAGACCGCAGTCCTTGAGGAGCTTGAGGGTGCGGTAGACCGTTGCATACCCGATTTTGGGCTCTTCGATGCGCACCCGGTCGAGCAAGTCCTCGATCGACAGGTGCTCCTCGGTGGCAAAAAAAATCTCGGTGACGAGGCGCCGCTGCTCGGTTGACCGCAGACCATGCTTGGCCATGTAGTCGTTCAAGCGAGCACGGAGTTGCTCGACGTCGTGTTCGGCGGTGGCTCGCATTCGCGCTCTATACCCCAACCGTTCCTAAGGTAACATCCCGAATTTGTCCATCCCCATGACGACACAGGGCAGACAATTCGGCCGTTTTGCCTGGGTGATCCGAATGTCACCGTTCGTCGTCGCGATTATCCTTGCGACGCTTTGGATGGCTGGCGCTCCGTCGATGGTTCCTGATCTTCGTTTGAGTGCGCCCATGGTCGCGCGACCCGGAACGACGATTGGGCTTCGCGCATGGCAGGTAGACCAAGACGATGAGGGGTACACGGTCATCGCCGCGCCAGCGGTCGCGGTCGAGCTTCGCAACGCTGCGGGTATGGTGCTCGCAAAGACCGAGTTGAGGCAATCGCTCGTGCAAGGGATGGAGGGGCATTTGCGGGTTCCCGATCGGCTCGACGAAGTGGTGTCCTTGGTGGCGCTTGCCGAGATCGACGGCCGCTCGGTTTCCGTCGAGAGAGCCCTCTATGTGCGGGAATCGATCGACTCGCGTCTGCCGAAGGGCCGTGCCGTCAACGCGTTTCAGGTGTACGAGCTGGGGCCGATTCGCGCTGCCGATTCGAGACGCGCAGCGCGGGCGCTCGACCCACGTGTGGAGGAGGGCGCCTGCGTTCCCGACCTACGTTGTTGGCTCTCGGTTTGGGTAGGCGACGGCGCGGCCGCGGTGCGGGTACGCCCGATTACGGGCGTTCGTGTCGAGCCTCGCGCCGTCCGGCCCTCGAACGGCTTCGCCCGGGTTCCTCTCGTCGTTGCGGGCAGTGAGGGGCGCGTCGAAGTCGAGGCGCTCGGCGAAGACGGCGACATCGTCGCGGCACGCGAGGTACGCCTTCCTGTCGTACCAGGCGGTGTCGTCGCGCGGGCGTCGGCGGCCGACGGGCGTATCGAAGTCGAATGGGAGCAGCTTGGGGGACGCGACCCCGTGCTGATCGACGTCTTTCAGGAGCACCGATGGATGCGCGCGCTCTCCCTCTCCGCAGATGACCCTCACCTTCCGGCTCTCGGTCCGGGCGTCTGGCGCGTTCAAGTTCGTGCGGACCTATTCTCGGACAATACAGCGGGCGTGTCGTACGTGGTCCTGGCGGATCCGAAGGGTCCGGGCCGGGCACGCGAGGCGGCGGATGCAGTCCTCGCTGATGCGGATCGCGAGGGTCTGGATCCACTTGCTGTGGCCATCATCGACGGCGATTTCCCCGAGGCGGGTGTCGAAGATCTCGTGCGCGCCTTGTTCGCGGTACCGAGCTTCGATGTCGTCGCAATCGGACCGGGGACGAGTGCGCGGATCGGCGTGGACGAAACGCTCGAGCGGGAGCAGGAGCTCCGGCGTTGGCAGGCCGCCGCCGCGATCCTGCTCATCGGCCTGATGGTCAGCGTCGTACTGCTCCGCGTCGAGCTCGTTGCCCAAGCGCGCGCGCGCCAGTTGCTTGGGGACCTCGGAGACGAGGCCTCGCCCCCTGCGCGAGGTGCCTCCTCGGGCCGCGGCCTCTGGGCGTTCGTGCTCCTGGTCTTCGTGCTGATGGCGGTGCTCGCGCTCTCTAAGCGTTGGTTTTGACTGTCGTTTGCGCGCCTCCCCCGGCCGACCTAGATTGCGTGCGTGTTCAACTCGGCCCTGAAGAAGGTGCTTGGCACCAAGCATCAACGCGAAGTGAAGCGCATGCAGCCCATGGTTGCTGCGATCTCGGCGCTCGAGGACGAGATGAAGAAGCTGTCCGACGCTCAGCTACGCGGCAAAACCGCCGAGTTCCGGCAGCAAATCGACAACGGCGCTTCGGTCGATGACTTGATGGTCCCCGCGTACGCCGTGGCGCGCGAGGCTGGCAAGCGCGTTCTTGGAATGCGCCACTATGACGTGCAGCTGGTCGGCGGAATCGTGCTGCACCAGGGCAAGATCGCCGAGATGAAGACCGGCGAGGGCAAGACGCTGGTTGCCACGCTTCCCTGTTACTTGAATGGGCTCGAGGGCAAGGGCGTTCATGTGGTCACGGTCAACGACTACCTCGCGAGTCGTGACGCCGAGTGGATGGGCAAGCTCTACGGCTTCCTGGGTCTGAGCACCGGCGTCGTCGTTCCGGGCCAGAGCAACCAGGTCAAGAAGCGCGCGTACCAGTGCGACATCACGTACGGCCAGAACAACGAGTTTGGCTTCGACTACATGCGCGACAACATGAAGTTCAGCATCTACGACTACGTGCAACGTGATCTGAACTACGCGATCGTCGATGAGGTCGACTCCATCCTGATCGACGAGGCACGCACGCCATTGATCATCAGCGGCCCCGGAGAGACCGCGAGCGAGAAGTACGAGATGATCAACGAGATCATCCCGCGGTTGCGCAAAGACGAGCACTACGACCTCGACGAGAAGAATCGCAGCGTGACGCTGACCGAGAACGGCATGGAGGGCGCGCAGGAGCTGCTCGGTGGCCGTGGGCTGCTCGGCGGTGATGGTAACCTCTACGACCCGGCCAATCTCGAGGCGCTTCACATTTTGCAGCAGTGCCTGCGGGCACATGCCCTCTATCACCGCGACCAGCACTACATGGTCTCCGAGGACGGCAAGGTGATGATCATCGACGAGTTCACCGGCCGTGTCCTTCCCGGCCGGCGGTGGTCCGACGGCCTTCATCAGGCGGTCGAGGCGAAAGAGCGCGTTCTTATCCAGAGCGAGAACCTCACCCTAGCCACGATTTCGTTCCAGAATCTCTTCCGTCTCTACAAGAAGTTGTCCGGCATGACCGGCACCGCCGACACCGAGGCAACCGAGTTTCACAACATCTACGAGCTCGACGTCGTGGTCATCCCGACCAACAAGCCGATCGCTCGCGCCGACGAAGAGGACCTGATCTACAAGACCGAGCGCGAGAAGTTCCG
>CALJYC010000243.1 GCA_937984275.1 uncultured bacterium
TGGTGGGCGCCGTGATCGGCGTCGGATTCGCTCGCGGGATCGGCGCGATCAATACCAAGGTGGTGAGTGGAATCATCGCCAGCTGGTTCATTACGGTGCCATTCACCGCGATCCTCGCAGCGGGGCTCTTCTTGATCGGCAGGATCTGGCTGCCCTGAGTGGCCGCGCTGACGACCACGCGCTAAGCACGGCCCATGGCTTTGTCAGTCGGCATCGTCGGCCTGCCCAATGTCGGGAAGTCGACGCTCTTCAACGCCCTCTCCGAGAAGGAAGCGGAGGCGGCGAACTACGCGTTTTGCACCATCGACCCAAATGTCGGCATCGTCCCGGTTCCGGATCCGCGATTCGACAAGTTGGTCGAGCTTCACCGCCCAAAAAAGATCGTCCCAGCGACCGTGGAGTTCGTCGACATCGCGGGCCTCGTGCGCGGTGCTTCCAAGGGCGAAGGCAAAGGCAACGCGTTCTTGAGCAACATTCGCGACGCCGACGCAGTGGCGCACGTGGTCCGGTGCTTCGAGGATGAGAACATCCTGCACGTCGATAACCGGGTTGACCCGCTCGCCGACATCGAGACGATTGAAACCGAGCTGATTCTCAAGGACCTCGAGACGGTTCAGAAGCGCCTCGACAAGGCGGAGCGTGCCGCCAAAGGGCAAGATGCCCTCGAGAAGAAAGCAGTCGCATTGTGCAAGCGCCTCGAGGCATCCCTCAACGAAGGCAAGCCAGCAACGGCGATCGAGCCGAACGATGAGGACGAGGCCTTGGTGCTCCGCGACATGTTCTTGCTGACCAACAAGCCCTCGTTCTTCGTCGTCAACGTGAAGGACGACCAGCTCGCCGACCTCGACAACGATCCACTGGTCGCCCAGGTCATGCAGCTCGGTCAGGAGCGCGGCGTCCCGGTCGTGGCCATCAGCGCCGAGATCGAGGCCGAGATCATGCAGCTCCCCGAAGAGGAGCGAGCCGAGTTCATCGAATCGATGGGCCTCGACGAACCAGGGTTGCACAAAGTGATCCGCACGGGCTACGAGACGCTGGATCTCATCACCTACTTCACGGCAGGCGAGCCGGAGGTTCATGCCTGGACGATCGACCGGGGCACGAAAGCGCCCCAGGCCGCCGGCAAAATCCACTCGGACTTCGAGCGCGGCTTCATACGCGCCGAAGTCATGAAGTGTGAAGATCTCTTCGAGTTAGGCTCGGAGCAGGCCGTAAAGGCCGCCGGCAAGCTCGGGGTCGAGGGCAAAGAGTACATCGTGCATGACGGCGACATCATGCACTTCCGCTTCAACGTCTAGCGACGCTCAGTCGTCGTAGGCCTTGAAGGCCGTGATCGTACCGCAGTCGATTTCGTACAAGGCCACGCCGTTCTCGTCTTCGCCCATCGGGTGGTTGTCGCCGCCGCCCGAGCCCATCTTCAAATTCGAATCGGTGTACGCGAGGAAGTCGCACATCTCCCCATACTGCAATCCACGATGCAGGGTTTCATCGGTGTTGTTGATGAACCCGCATTCGGACCGCAGCCGTGTCGCGCCGTTGTTGTTCATCGGGGGATCGATGATCGAACCGATCGGTTCGCCGATTCGATTCTCGATCTCGAAAATCGTCTCGTGTCGTCCGTCATCGTGGACGAAGCTCAGATTGAAGGACTTGCCCCATTGGTGGTAGTGCCCGAGCACGTAGTAGACGTTGTAGTCGACCTCGTCCGCCCCCAGGTACCGCTGAAACGGCTCGGTCAGGTCGCACATCATCGAAGACCTGGACTCTTTCGGAACGCCGTCGACCTGCGGCGGAATCTCGAGCGCGCCAATGGCGAAGCTGAACGGCGTCAGGCGAATCTCGACCTCGTCGGCAGGGACAGTCTCGACGTCCATCGTGATCGAGGTCTCGAGGGGGGCGGCCGAAATGTTCAAGAGATGGGTGCTGCCAACGATCACGCTGTGCGGAGGAATCTCCAGCGCCGCACCATCCGGAAACGCCTGAAGCTCTTGCAGGGCCTGGGTCGACTGGGCGAAAAAGACACCACCGGCGGCGGCCGCGAAGTACTCGCGGAAGCCCCGGTCGTCGCAATCCCAGGTGCCTTCGAGCGTGGCGCTCGGGCCTTCGAGTTCATGATTGGGCGGGTAGGTCTCCTCCGGGACGAAGAACCAGTTCGAATGGTGCCAGCCCCCCTCGTTGGTTTGCCGAACCTTCTTGACGTAAATCGGCTCCTCGTTGCCGAGTGCCCAGCTCTGACAGACATCGGAGCTCTCCTCCCCGACGTCGAGCATCTGCGGCTCGTACGTGTGGCTGAGGTTCGCGTTGATCTGGTCGGCTCCGCCGCTGCTTTGACCGCAACCGAAGAGTAAGAGAGTTGAGATGATCGGTAGAGCTAGCAGACGCATGGGTGTGGGGTTCCTTGTTGAATGGGGTTCGGGACCTAGATGGGTCATGCCTGCAAGGAGAATCGCATGGCCCATCAAAGCATTGCAATTGCGGACAGTTAAAGGATGTTTACCTCGATGAGAAGATATTCGTTCGTGCCGTGATTGTCGACGTGCCACAGGAGCGAAGTGCCCGCGGGGTAGTCCTTCGGCGCCGTCCAAATCGTGCTTAGGAATTGACTGCCGTCGATCGGATTGATCTCGATGTGCTCGTCGAACGCGAGCTCATCCCCCACCACGAAGCTCATTCGCGCCACCCCCGAGTCCGGAGCGGTCAGCGTGGAGTGATAGGTTCGAACCTCGACTTGGTCACCTGCCCGGATCGGGCGCAACGAAGGCTGCTCGAGGGTGAGCCAATTGCAGAGTGAAACCCGATCGTCTCGCATCCTCGTGTACACGGCGAGCACCGTATAGTCGGGCGGGAAGCACTCAGGAACATACGCCACGACGCAGGTGGAATCCCCATCGAAGGTCACGCACTCGTCGTCCGGCCACGGATACTCAGGGCAGCCCATGGGCGTGGTGTCGCACTCCGCGTCGTCCGGCGGCGCGCCCAAGACCTCGTCCCCGCCTGTGCTCGGCACCCACTGCGTGTTGTCGACGAGCGGGCCAGGATCACTGCCGCCTGTACCGCCGCCGCCTGTACCGCCAACGCCTGCACCGCCACAGCTCCACACGGCACAAACGCCGACGGTTAGGGCAACTCGGCTAAGCATTCAGCCTCCGAGGATGCGTTCCTGCCAAGCGCCCAGCTAGCTCTCTCGCGGTACGCTGACCCGAACCAGCACGTCCGGCTTCACCTTCAAGGCCCCTAGCGCCGCCGTGTACGGCTTGATCCCGAAGTCCGGCTGGTGGATGTTCACCTCGGCCAGCCATCGGCCGCGGTCGGATCGAACGCTGGTCTGGATGTTCCGCGATTTGCCGTACATCTGAAGCGTCCCTTCGACTGCAAACCCCTCGCCCCGTTCGACGACGTTGGTCGAGTCGAATCGAATCTCGGGATGCTTGCGCGAGCGCAACACGTCCTTGGTGACGTTGTCGTAGATCTTCTTCTTGTCGCCCCTGCTGAGTGTCGACGGGTCGTCGCGCCCGTCTATCTGTGCACAGACGACCTGGATGCTGCTCGGATCGAACGTGGCTTTGATCTGATGGGTCGTGTCGTCGACCTCGATCGAAAACCGCTCGACCTGCAACTTCAAGTCGTGCGCAAGCCGGGCCAAAAGCCCATCTTTGAATGAGAACAGGAGACATTCGGAGTTGTAGGCGTCGTATCGAGCCATCGTCGGCGATGTAGCTCACCGCCGAAGAATCGGCCAGTTTGTTTACAGTACTATTACAGTGATGGCGTCTTGACGTAGTACGAGCCCAGAAGAAGGAACATCTCCTCCTCGGTCGTCACACCGCCGCCGACCGGGCAGGCATCACAGATGCCACCTTCGCCGCACACCGAGTCGTCGCCGTTGCAGGCCATGCCCTGACTCGGGCCGCCAAAGCAGGAGCGCTCCTCGGGCGGGCAACCGCAGGAGAACACCTCGAAACCACCCGCCTGAGCGAGAGGGGCGATGGCATCGACGAATGCGCAAGTCTCCGCGTCTGGCTTGAGCGACTCCCGGCGAACTTCCGAGGGGTTGCTCTCGCCGTTGTCCCAGAACGCGCAGTAGCTGAAGGTTCTATCCTCAGGGTTCGGGCTATCGAACGTCTTGATGCTGTCCCCTGCAAAGCGTTGGTACAGTGGATCGGCGTAGTCGAAGCTCTGGTAGTCTGGGTCGCCGGCGGGGCGCCCGCACTCGTTGCCGGGCTCGTCGTTGTCACACGCTTTGTTTGGCGGATACCACACGTTGAACTCCTTACCGAAGCGGTGCGTGTGTGTGCTCAGCGTAAGCAGCCGACCGTACTGGGGAATTGTGAAGCTCCCACAGGCCTCCGCGGAGGAGTAGGCCTCGATGCGGCCCATCCCGAAAAGGTCATCCGCATCGAAGATCTGGTGACGCGGGTAGATGGCCTCTTCGGCTCCGGCGAACTCGAGATTCATCCACTGCTCAACCGAGGTGTCGCTTTCGGTGAGATTGAACGCGTGGCTGTCCCAAACGACGAAGCCCTTGACCGGCATGAGGGAAAACACGTTGGGCGGGTAGTCCTCGCGGAAGGTGGCCTCCTGGGCGGTGGCCAAGTTGTGCCGAACCTCGGCGGCACCGAAGAGCCCAAACACGGTGCCCAGCTCGTCGGGGCCGTTCGAGTAGCTGATGCACGCCACCGTGGTCTCGGGAGCGGTGGCGCATTGGCTCCGCTCGCCGCACTCGTCGCTTCCCGGGGTGCAACCCACCCCGGCGTTCGCTCCACCTAGACAGGTCCAGTTCTGCCAGGACTCGTCCATGGGATCCCACTGCTCTGGGCGACTATCGGGCGGTACATAAAACTCGACGATGCTGTGGTGCGACTGCGGATCCTGGGCAAGCAAGACCTCGTTGTAGGCGAAGCAGCTTCGGTCCGGCCCACCTTGCTCCACACCGCATGGAACCTGGAGCTCCAAAGGGATCTGGTCCGAGTAGTCGTAGTAGGTGACGAAGCACACCTCGCCTTCTTGCTGCGCGGGGACATCCCAGCCGCCGGAGTAGAACTGAACCCCTTCATCGACCGCGGGTGGGGGAATCGGCTGAATCTTGTTGGGGGCGATGTCACCTTGCAGGTCGCAAGTCGCGTACTTCTCCGAGCCCGCCACGATGCCCGTCTCGGGAGCGCCGCCACGAATCCATGCGCGCAGCAGCGCGAGATCCTCATCGCTCAGGACGCCGTCGCCGGTCGGCATCGAGCCGCCTGAAATACCGAGCGGACCAAGATCGAAGCCATCGGTCTTTGCCGCAACTTTCTGATAAAGCAGGCTGAAATCCTGCTCGCCCGGGAACACGCGCATGTAGTCCCCCGAGCTTGCCTCAACGTTGACCAGGCTGGCGTAGGCGCGTTCCGGCTGAAGATCGAGATCGCCCTGTGCAGCATCGCCGTGGCACGCGGATTCGGTGCATCCACGCGTCTCGAAGATCTGCTGCTGGATCTGAGCGAAGGTGCTGTCGGCATCGCACTTCAGCCCGGTGCCGCTCGATGTGTCGGTTCCACAAGCGGATGCGAAGACCACAGCGAACGCTGCGATTGCGTATTGAACGGGTTTCATTAGGGACTCCAAACCGGGATTTAAGGCTAAGTGAGGGCCGATTGTTCCTGATGACACTATCGGCGCAAGAGGAAAATGTGAGATGTGCTGAGGATGATAACCTTTAGCCTCCCAACTTTACGCCTTTAGGGTTGCATATCATCTATATAGTATGACCCCAGCGGGATGAACATCTCGTCGTCGGTGGTCACTCCACCGAGAAGCGGGCAGGCGTCACAGAGGCCACCCTCGCCGCACACCGAGTCGTCGCCGTCACACGCTTGCGCCTGATTATCGCCGCCGAGGCAAACCCGGTCCCCAGCGTCGCAGCCGCAAGAAGCCCGAAAGAAGTCGCAAGCCGGGGTGTTTGGTTTCGTCGACTCGCGCTTCACCTCGAGCGAATTGTCGGCGCCGTTGTCATAGACCGCGCACGCTTTGAACGTGCGGTCTGCCTCCGCCGCCGAGGAGTAGTCGTTCGGGGGGTCGTAGTACGTGTACACCGGGTCGTCGTAGAGCCGACTTTCATAGTCGGCAGTCGTTTGCGGTGGAAGGCAATTGCTCGTCCCTACGCACGGCTCATTCGGCGGCAGCCAAATCCGGAAGAGCTCTCCTCGGGCATGCATATGCGAGCTGAGCGACAGCAACTGCGCGTGCTGCGGCAGCATCCAGGTCATGCAGACCTCGCGTTTTGCGAAGGGCGCCACTGGGGTCATCGCGAAGATGTAGTCCGCCTCGAAGATCTGATGGCGCTCCCAAATGCGCTCCGACTCGGGTGCAAAGGTGAGGTTGACCCACTGCTCGATGCTCGTGTCCTTCTTGGTCAAGTTGAATCCGTGGCTGTTCCAAGACACGAAGCCCCGCAGCGGCAGGACCGAATAGACACCCGCTGGGGGCAAGTCGATGGACGACGACTCCTGTGCTCCGGAAAGCGGGACCAGGCTCCCAGTCGCGCCTCCGCCGCCCAATCCGAAGTCACTCGGCGCATGGGCGCTGTAGCCGATGCAGCCGACCGCGGTGATCGCCGGGGTGGTGCACTGGCTCCGTGGGCCGCACGCGCCCGCTGTTCCCGGTTCACAGCTCTGGCCGGCCTTGTCACCCCCTAGACACTGCCATGGGCCCCAGTCACCGCCCTGGGGGTCGGACTCTGGGGTGTAGACGTTGATGATGCTGTGGTGCGACTGACCGTCCTGTGCGAGCTCGTTGCGGCGGAATGCAAAGCACTTCCGCCCGTCGCCAAACTGATCACAGTCGACTTGGTATTCTGCGGGCACCTGGTCGGTGAAGTCGTAGTAGCTGGCAAAGCAAACCTCGTCTTCCGCCTCCGCATCGAGTGCCCAGCCGCCCGCATAGAACTGTACCCCCTCGTCGGGATCGGGCACCGGGAGCGGCTGGATCTTGTTGGGGTCCGGATCGAACGTACCGTCACAACCGAGAAGCTCGAGTGTTCCGGCGACAATCGAATCCGACGGCGCGCCTGCCCGGATCCAAAGTCGCATCGCCTCGAGCTGATCGGCGCTGAGTGGGTCGGCGTTGATCGGCATGGGTTGACCAAGACTGCCGAGGTCGGAACCCTCCGTGGCAGCGGCGAGCTTGAGGTATAAGAGACTCGAGTCCTGATCGCCGGGGGAGACGCGCCGGACCGACGGGTCGATTGTGCTCGGCTGATGAACGAGCGCATCAAGTGATGCGTCTGCACGGAGATCGAGACCGCCCATCCGCGCCTCGCCATGACACGCGCTCGCCGTACATCCCTCGGCCTCGAACACCGTCGCTTGAATCGCATCGTAGGTGCTGGCGTAGTCGCAACTCTTGGGAGCGGTGTCGCTGCTCGTGTTCGAGCCGCTGCAGCCCGTGAGGACGAGCGTGGAGATCGCGCTGAAGATCAGCAATTGTCGAATCGATTTCGGCATTAGTCTGATTATCTCAATTCATGTAGAGACCCGTGAACGCTCGTCAATTGACTCCCCTTCAATTGGCGGAGGGCCACGATCTGCGCAAGTCTTGCGGGTGGACTGAGAGGACACGGGATGCCGCTCGAAACCCTATTTAAAGCTGCCAACTATGCAGTGATTCCATTTTGGCTGCTGCTGATGGTGGCGCCACGTTGGTCCTGGACGCAGCGATTGGTGCACGGCCCAGTCGTGCTTCTGCTTCTCACGCCGATCTACGCGTACCTGTTGTTTGGCTACGCGCCGGCGCCGGAAGGCATGCAGTTCACCTCGCTCTACGGCGTGATGATCGGGTTCTCGGCGCCGCACATCGTCGTCGCTGGTTGGATTCACTATCTGATCTTCGACCTCTTCGTCGGCGCGTGGGAGACGCGCGATGCGCACCGGCGGGGCGTCCCGCATCTCTTGGTCGTGCCTTGCCTGATCGTGACGCTGATGATCGGCCCGGTCGGCCTTTTGCTTTACGTCCTCGTGCGCTTCTTCAGGACGCGAGCTCTTGAGTACGACGAAGCCGGCGACCAGTAGACCGGCCGACTAACGGGGCTGCAGCCAAATGAAAAAGGGCCAGCGCCATCCATGGCGCCGGCCCTTTTGGATCAGGACTCCCACCAAGGGGGGGAGTTTGCCTAGGGGCTAACTCGCCCGAACCTCCGATGAGAGTCCGATTCTAGAATTGCTGTCCATATGCACATTCCTCCCCCGGCAATGCCGGCGCTCTTGGGTCTCTGAGCACCATGCTCAGACCGCGCGGAGCGTTCCTTGGTGGTTAGACCCACGGTTATCGAGGGCCGTTTCACGGCAGCGAGTGTCCCTTCGGAATTCGCACCAGTACGGGGCAATCTACCCAACCGCTACCTGCGGTAAGTCGCATCGCAAAAAGGAGTTTCCTTTTTGGGGCAACGCCACTCACTCTTTGAAGATACTCGGTACGCTCGATCGAGCCAAGTCTAGAACGCACTCAGAGGAGGAATTCGTCTTCTAGCTGCAGAACTTGGAGGTTTCGTCCGCGCACGTGCGCGAGCTCCCGTAGCACTCTGGCCTCGAATGTAGGCTTGATGTGATAGAGCAGGATCGGAAGCTCGTCGCTTTGTTCGAGCTTTCCAAGCTCGGAGCTCAGTGTGTCCGGAGTGAGGTGCCGCGAGCGGTAGGCGAGGTCGGCTTCGTCGTTCGGGAACGAAACCTCCATCATCAGCGCCTGCAGATCATCGAGCGCGTTGATGCGTGTCCAGAGCTCGTCGGTCGGTCCCGTGTCTCCGCCGTAGACGATGCTCGCGTTGTTCTGATGAATGATGAATGCGGACGTGTCCACGGTGTGGTTGACCATGACCGGCGTAACTTGGTATCCGTCCACGTCCGACGCTTGATTCGGTTGCACTTCGACGAAACGAACCGTCGGGCCGTCCTTCGCATCGATGCGCGTGAAGTCGGGCCAAAGGATGTCGTTGAAGAAATGTGTCCGCAACGCCTCAATCGTGGCGGGGATGCCTACGATGTCGAGCGTCGAACCACCCTGTTGGCAACGGTTGTCGGCGAGCGTGGCGAGATCACGAATGTGATCCATGTGTGGATGGCTCACGAGCACCGAGCGAATGCGTTCCTGCTCGCCGAGAGAGAGCGAGCTCGTGATGGCCCCGGCGTCGATCGCGACCTCATCGCCGACGAGAAAGCTCGAGGTTCGATGCTTCGGCGTTTCGCCACCGTGACACCCGAGAATGCGGAGCTGCATCAGGACTCCCCCGAATTGCGGACGAAATCGAGGAATTCGGCGAGCCGCGCGTCGTCTTTGATCAGCACGAAGCCGCTCGACACTTCGACCACGCCGACACGTGTAAGTCGGCGTAGCGCGGTGCGAATGTCGTTGTTGTCGACCCCCAGCTTGAGCGCCAGCTCTTTATCGGTGATGTCTGGCGCGGTCGAACCTTCGGCACTTTGGAGCGCCTCTTGAAGCTCGAGGACCACGCGCGCGGTGATGTCGTCTTCTAGCAGCACATCGATGAAACGGTTTGCATTTTCGAGTCGTTCGGCAAGGTGTCGAATCAATCGAATCGCGACCTCTCCTGCGCCGGTAACCATCTCTTGAAGCTTGTCAGCGGGAACCTTGAGCAGCTCGGCTTCCTCGATGACCTCGGCCGTTGCCGAGCGAGGCCGACCCGTGACGACGGCCATCTCTCCGAAGAAGTCACCGGGACCGAGGGTCGTCACAACCCGCTGGCGGCCGTGAGACTCTTTGAGAACGCGAACCTTACCGGTGCGAATGACATACATTGAGCCGCCGAGGTCACCCTGACGAAACACCGTCGTACCCCCTGAAAGACGAACTCCAAATCTGTCAGCCAAAGACTGATCCGCCATGCCCCGCCTCCCACAATGTAACCCGCTCGGAAGTCGACCGCCACAGTGATACACCGTAATCTCGCAACGAGGCTTCGATGTCGGTCGACTGGCAGCAACTGCAGGATATTGCGCCGGAGCTGAGCGTCGTGATCGACGTGGTGGTCGCGGTCGCGGCGTCCTCGCACGTTATCTTGCACAAGCACGACACGCGCGCGGCCACGGCCTGGGTGGGGCTGATCTGGCTCGTCCCGTTCCTGGGCGCGATCCTGTATGTGTTCCTCGGCATCAATCGGATTCAAAGGCGCGCGAAAGTGCTCAAGTCCGGCGCGACGCACTACAGCGTCCCGCTGGACGAGGCGCCCCGTTCGCCCGCGGACTTGGACCGCGAGCTCGGGAGCGACCGCGCGCGGCTGATCGAGCTTGCTCGAGTCGTAGGAAACGTGACGCAGCGCCCTTTATTGGTGGGCAACCGCGTGGACCGTCTCGTCGATGGTGACGAAGCCTACCCGGCCATGCTCGAGGCGATTCGAAGCGCGCGCCAATCGATTTCGTTCATGAGCTACATCTTCGAGACCAAGGGCGTCGGTGGCGCGTTTGTCGATGCGCTAGCGGAAGCCTGCGCGCGCGGCGTTGAAGTTCGGGTACTGATCGACGACGTTGGAACGCGCTACGCGCGTCCTCGCATTCATCGTGTCTTGAAGAAACGAGGAGTGCCGGTGGCGAAGTTTCTGCCCGCGTTGCTGCCTCGGTCATTCACGCACTTCAACTTGAGGAACCATTGCAAGATCCTGGTGGTCGACGGGCGAGTCGGATTCACAGGCGGGATGAACATACGGCAGGGTTCGGTCTTGGCTTCGATTCCGAAGCACCCGACCAAGGATCTGCATTTCGGCGTGGTCGGCCCGGCGGTGGTACAGCTCCAAGAAGTGTTCGCAAGAGATTGGACCTTCACGACCGGCGAAAAGCTGCGGGGCGAGCTCTGGTTCCCGGTGCTCGAGCCCGCGGGGGAGACCCTCGTGCGGGGCATCACTGACGGCCCCGACATGGACATCGACAAGCTTCACTGGGTTTGTCTCGCCGCGGTTGGAGCCGCGCGACGGTCGATTCGAATCATGACTCCGTATTTCCTACCGGACAGGGTGCTGATGAAGGCGCTTCACCTCGCCGCACAACGCGGGGTCGAGGTGGACATCATCGTGCCGGAGGTCGGGAACCTCCCCGTGGTCCGTTGGGCGATGTGGGCCCACCATCGGCAAGTGCTTCGCGACGGCATTCGGTTGTGGCTTTCGCCGCCGCCGTTCGATCATTCGAAGCTGTTTGTCGTTGACGGGTACTGGTCCTCGATTGGATCGTCGAACTGGGATCCGCGAAGTTTGCGTTTGAACTTCGAGTTCAACATCGAATGTTATGATGCCGAGCTTGGCGCCAGTCTCGAAGCTCACGTGCGTCACCGCCTGAAAGACGCTCGTCTGCTGACGCCCGAAGAACTCGATCAGCGGTCGCTATTCCAGAAGGTCCGCGACGGGACCGCCAGGCTGATGACGCCCTACCTTTGAACGCGAGCAAGCTCGCCTAGGCGGCGTGCAGTGGCGGGCGCGGCCGCGGGATTCACCGAAAGATGCGCGCGCAGAATTTCGAGGTCTTCAGGATCGTCGATGTCGTACCACGGTGCGATGGTCGTGACCCCGCGCTGGGTGTTGGCCCTCATGGTGTCCTGCAACGCGTCGGCAGTCGACCAACGAACCCCCGCGAAGCTCGGCCGCACCGAATGCGACGCGCCGATTGCGTAGTAGCCGCCGTCGTTCGCCGGGCCGAGCATGATCGGCGCCTTTGCGAGGGAATCAAACGCCGCGCCGATGAGCTCGATCGGGAGGGTGGGTGCATCGCTTCCAATGATCACGACGCGTTGGTAGCGCCCGAGGCCCTCGTCGAATGCTGCGCCGAGCTTCACCCCTAGGTCGCCTTCCGGCTGGAGCCGAGGTGCCACGCCTAAGCGACTCGCCCACTTGCGCACGATGTCGTCGTCCGGTCCGGCCGACCAAAGCGCCACATCGACGCGCCCCGCCGCGCGAACACGCGAACACAGACGAAGCGTGTCCTCCACGAAGGCTTCGTAAAGCTCTGCCGCGCCGTGCTCTCCAAAGAGAGTCGCAAGCCGAGTCTTGACCTTGCCCGCAGTCGGCGGGCGTACGAAGACGGCCAGCTGCGCTAGCTCCATGCGTACCGACCTAGCAGCCAGAGGATCTTGGCGCCCGCACCCACCGACCCTCGGAGGGTGCCGCTGACTTTGGAGACCCCAATGCGCTCGCGGTACGAGACCGCCACCTCGCGGTAGGCGACATCACGCTGAGCCGCCTTGATCTGCATCTCGACCGTCCAACCGTAGTTGCGATCCTGCATCCCTAGCGCCTGCAAGGTCTTCCAGCGGATCGCTCGAAACGGACCGAGGTCGGTGTAGTGGACCCCATACAGGAGCCGAAGCGCAGCACAGGCAATCGTGTTGCCGACGCGCTGCTGCGGGCTGAGCGCGCCCTGCTCTTGTCGGCCGCGCGCGCGCGAACCGATGACCAGATCGGCGTCACCAGCCAGGATCGGGTCGACCAACGAGGGCAACTCGCTCGGATAGTCGCTGTAGTCGCCATCGAGGAACACGACGATGTCGGGTGGGTCGGCGGCAAGGTGTGAGAGGGCTCTTAGGCAGGCAGCGCCGTAGCCGCGTTCGGCCTCGTGGACGACCTCGGCGCCGTTTTGTCTGGCCACTTCTGCGGTGCGATCCGTGGAGCCGTTGTCGGCCACGATGACGCGGCGGACGCGTGCGTGAGGGATCTCGCGGAGGACCAGCGGGAGAGCTTGCTGCTCGTTGAGGGCCGGGATGATGACGGCGACGTCTGGCATGGATTGGGCGTACGCCGCCCCCACGCGAGCGCCTACAGGCGCTTGGAGTAGTATTCGATGACTAGGTCGATTTCGAGGGCGAAGGGGACCGAGTCTACCTTTGGGAGGCCCTTGACTGTGGCGGTCGTTTTGCCCTCGTCGAACTCGATCCACTCGGGGCGCGCGATGCGCACGTCCTCGAGCGCAGCGGCGACTGCGGTCAGACTCTGACTGCGCTCGCGGAGGCTGACGACGTCGCCTTCGCGAACCCGATACGACGGGATGTCGAGGCGCTTGCCGTTGACGAGGAAATGACCGTGGCAGACGAGCTGACGTGCCGCGGGAATCGTCGGCGCAAAGCCGGCGCGGAATACGAAGTTGTCGAGGCGGCGCTCGAGGAACTCGACGAGCTTGTCACCCGACGGGTCCTTGCTGTGCACCGCTTCGTGGTAGAGCCGTCTGAACTGGCCTTCGTTGAGGCCGTAGTTGAATCGCAGCTTTTGTTTTTCGAGAAGCTGCTTCTTGAAGTCGCTCATCTTGCGGCGACGCGCCGACTTCGGTCCATGGACGCCGGGGGGATACGGACGGT
>CALJYC010000244.1 GCA_937984275.1 uncultured bacterium
CCAATGACGTACACCAGCGCGATCGTCCCATCGAAGACGCAGATGCCGTATTGCCAGGATTCGGCGATGCCCTTCGGAACCATGTAGATGATGCTGGCGACCGCGGTCAGACGGACGAGGGCCTGCCAGAAGATGATGGGAGCGCGAACCTTCATGTCTTGCGCGGACCACATGAGCGCTGCGCCGGCGAACACCAGGAACGAGCCACAGGTCATCAGCGCGCCGAAGTGGGTGTCTTGCGGTTCGAGGATGGCCGCCGCCCAAGTTGCGAGGCCGATCGGGATATCCAGAAACCCGGTGATCAAAACGAACTTCTTCAGCACTCTGCTCTCCTTCTGCGTTCCGGTGTGAGCGGCGGGGCGGAGTCTAGGCGACCTGCGCGTGGGTGTCACTTGGTTGCGTAGAGCATCAATGGCAACTAGACGGGAGAGCGACCGTGGCAGCGTCCTCCGCATTCGATCCGGACCAAGAGCGCGGGCCCTTGGCCTGGATGGCGAAGAACCCCGTCGCCGCTAATGTGCTGATGCTCATTCTGATCGTCGGTGGCCTAGTGACGCTAGCGGCCGGGATCAAGCAAGAGGTTTTCCCCGAGGTAGATATGGACGTCGTCTTGGTCGACGTCATCTACCCGGGAGCCAGCCCCGCCGAGGTGGAGCAGGCGGTCGTCCTGGCGATCGAGGAAGCTATCCGCGGCGTCGACGGAATCAAAGAAGTTCAGTCGACTGCAAGGGAAGGTTACGCAACGGTGAGCGCGGAGCTGCTCCTCGGCACCAAGCAAGATCGTGCACTGAACGACGTCAAGAGCGCAGTCGACCGGATCACCTCATTTCCGGCCGACGTGGAACGTCCGACCGTCAGCATTCTTGCCCCGCGCCAACAAGCGATCTCGATCGTACTTTACGGCAATGTCGACGAAGCGACGCTGCGCGCGGTCGCCGAAGACAGCCGACGTGAGCTACTGCGGGACGATCGAATCACGTACGTCGAGCTAACCGGCATTCGTCCCCTCGAGATCAGCATCGAGGTCCCACAGGCCCAGCTTCGAAAGTACCATCTCACTCTCGACGAGATCGCGGCACGAATCCGGGCGGCGTCGGTCGAGCTTCCCGGAGGCGGCGTGAAGACCGCCGGCGGCGAGGTGCTGCTTCGAACCACCGAGCGGCGAGATCGTGGCGATGAGTTCGAAAACATCGTCCTTCTGAGCCCACCCGACGGATCTCAGGTGCGTGTTCGCGACATCGCCACCGTGAAAGACGGGTTCCAGGAGAACGACCGCAAGGCCACCTTCAATGGGAAGCGGGCGGCGATGATCAATGTTTTCCGGGTCGGCGACGAAACACCTCTGACGGTCGTCGCTGCGGCCAAAAAGCACGTGGAGGAGCTGCAGACGACGCTGCCCGCCGGGCTGTACGCAGCACCCTGGTTCGACGCCGCTGAGATCTACGAGCAACGGCTCGCGCTCCTGATGCGCAATGCACGCATCGGCCTCCTCTTGGTGCTGCTGATCCTGGGTCTCTTCCTCGAAGCCCGCCTCGCGTTCTGGGTCACTCTGGGAATCCCGATTTCGTTCTCGGGCGCACTGCTGTTCTTTCCGAGCGCCGACCTGTCGATCAACATGATCTCCCTCTTCGGATTCATCGTGACACTCGGCATGGTGGTCGATGACGCGATCGTCGTCGGGGAAGCGATCTACAAACAGCGGTCCGAGGGGAAGGGGCTCCTCGAGGCGGCGATCGTCGGTGCACGGGAGGTCGCCCAGCCCGTCGTTTTTGCAATTGTCACGACCTGCGTGGCGTTTGCACCGATGTTGATGGTGCCAGGTGTCATGGGGAAGTTTTTCCGCGTGCTTCCAACGCTCGTGATCGCGGTGCTCATCATCTCGCTGCTCGAGTCGCTTTTGATCCTGCCAGCTCACCTCTCCCACCCGCTGCCTGGGTGGCTGAGAATCGTGCTGGCGCCGTACCTATGGCTTATGAAGTGGGTCTCCAAGCTGGGGGTGCCGCGGCGGCTCGAGCATCACGTCCAGCATGGCTACATCCCCGTCCTGCGCAGGGCGCTGCGCTGGCGATACTTTACGATCGCCGCGGGCATCGCCATCCTCATCCTCACGGCCGGAATGGTCGCCGGGCGAGTTCCGTTTACCTTCATGCCAAAGGTCGAAGGCGACCTGATCACCGCACAGCTCAAAATGCCGGTGGGGACGCCGATCGCGGTGACCGAACGCATCACCAAACACATCAGCGCCACCGCTCGATCGGTCCTCGAAGATGCAGAGCAAGCGATGAAAACGCCTCGACCGATCTCGCGTGGCATCTACGAAGACGTGGGCGCGAGCTCGACGCTCGAGCCGGGCTTCGATGGCGTGTTCGCAACGGAAGGGACTGAACGCTCGACAGTGATGCTCTACCTCGTTAGCTCCGATGACCGAGAGATCAGCACACAACAGTTTGTCGAGCGCTGGCGCCAAGCGATCGGTGAAATTCCGGGCGCCGAGTCGATGGTGTTCAGGTACGAGTTTGGGGTCGAGCCGGGCAGTCCCGTCGACATCCAACTCATTCACGAGGATGTGGCAACGCTCGAGACCGCCGCCCAGCGGCTTGCGTCGGAGATCGCGTCCTACAGCGGTCTGCGCGATATCGACAGCGGCGTCACCAAAGGGAAGGAGCAGCTGGATTTCCGACTCACCGACGTCGCCGTCGCGCAGGGGCTCACCGAAATGGATCTCGCGCGACAGGTGCGCGCCTCGTTCTTCGGCTCGGAATCATTGCGTCAGCAGCGTGGCCGAGACGAGGTCCGAGTGTACGTGCGGCTTCCTCGCGAAGAACGGGAATCTCTGTACCACGTCGACAACCTCATCATACGAACGCCCGCGGGCGGGGAAATGCCCGTGTCGGAGGCCGCAGTCGTATCGCGCGGCCAGGCGTACACGGTAATCAACCGGACCGACGGACGCCGCAACATAAGGATCACCGCCGACATCGCCGACGAAGACACCAACTCGAACGAGATCAACGCGCAGATTCGTCGTCGAGAGCTCCCGCAGCTCATCGCGGACATCCCGGGCCTGGCCTACGACCTCAGCGGTGAACAGGAGCGACAAGCCGAGACCATGAACGCCCTGGGTCTCGGTTTCCTTCTAGCGCTGATCACGATTTTTTCGATCCTCGCGATCCTCTTCCGAAGCTACACGCAACCGCTTCTCGTCATGTCCGGCATTCCTTTTGGAATGGTCGGCGCCGTGTGGGGTCACGTGGTGATGGGTTTCGACCTGAGCCTGATGAGCATGCTCGGACTAGTCGCGTTGTCCGGCGTCGTGGTCAACGACTCGCTGATCCTGATCGTGGCGATCAACCGCTACCGCGAAGAGGAAGGCCTCGGGTTGTGGGAGGCCGTGCTCGCCGGCGGGGCGCGTCGCTTCCGCCCCATCTTGCTCACCTCGCTGACTACGTTCTTCGGACTCGCTCCCATGATCTTGGAAACCTCGGTCCAGGCGCGCTTCTTGATCCCGATGGCGGTATCGCTTGGCTTCGGAGTGCTTGGCGGCACGTTCATCATGTTGCTGATCATTCCGTGCGGATACGTCATCCTGGAGGACGCCCGACGAACGACGGGAAACTTCCTCGCACGGCTAGGCGGCAACCCCACGATCCCTCCTCCGGCCCAGCCAAAAGGCGAACTCGACTTTCTGACGACCGGAGAGTGAGCAGGCTGAGGAAGGCCTACATTGCGCCGATTTCAGCAGCGGCGTACCCTCGACGGCTACCGGGCATCGCTTTCGAGGACTTCTGCGTGCACCACAACCAGTACACGGTCACTCGCGTTCTTGGCATCGGAGGCCTCTTGCTGATTGCTCTCGCGGGCTGCAACGGCAGTGGGGGCTCGCCGCCGGTCGTCGAAGTAGACGCAGGGTCGGTTGCGCTTCGGCGCCTCACCACCGAACAGTTCGCGCGTAGCATCCACGACGTGCTTGGCGCGCACATCACTGTGCCAAGCCGCATCGACCCCGACGACCGGCGCGCCGGGCTGCTGGCGGTGGGGGCTTCGTTTGCGAGTGTCACGCCGTCGGGGTTAGAGAAGTATGAGGCAGCCGCAACCGCCGTGGCGGAGCAGGCGCTCGACCCGACACATCGCGACGACCTCGTTCAGTGCCAGCCGGCCTCCGTGACATCGAGCGACGAAGAGTGCGCACGAGCGTTTGTCGAGCGCGTTGGGCGGCGACTGTTTCGCCGTTCGCTGACCGAAGAAGAGGCGAGTGCTCGAGTCGCAATCGCAAACGAGGCAGCGAACACGCTAAACGACTTCTACGCAGGGCTCGAGCTCGCGCTTACGAGCGTCTTAGCCTCGCCCGAGTTTCTTTTCCGTGTCGAGGAGGCAGAGCCAGACCCTGCCAACCGCTCGACAATGCGCGTCACGAGCGTCTCGATGGCTTCACGCCTCAGTTACCTCTTGTGGAACACAACTCCTGACGACGACCTGTTGACCGCAGCGGAAAACGGTGACCTGGTGGACGAAGCCGGCCTCGCCGAGCAGGTCGAGCGCCTGCTCGCCTCGCCGAAGCTCGAAACCGGCATCCGCTCGATCTTCTCCGACCTATACGATTTCAAGCAGTTCGATGATGGGCTGGTCCGCAAAGACAACGCGCTTTTCCCGGTGTACACACAGGCTCTGGTCGAGGAAGCCAAGGAGCAAACACTCCGCACGATCGTCGCACACCTGGGGGCAGACAAGGACTACCGCGACCTGTTCACGACGTCCGAGTCGTTCTTGACGCGAAGGCTCGGCGTGGCCTATCGCGTGCCGGTCACGACCGCCAACGGGTGGGAACCTTATGTCTTCTCTGAAGACGCGCGCAGAGAAGGTCTGCTTTCCCACATCAGCTTCAACGCGCTCTACTCGCATCCCGGCCGCAGCTCGGCGACCCTACGCGGCAAGTTCGTGCGTGAGGTCTTGCTGTGTCAAGACATCCCAACCCCGCCGGCGAACGTCGACTTCTCGATCGTCGAAGACACCATGGGCGAGCTTCGCACAGCTCGCGAGCGGTTGGAACAGCACGTCACAAACGACGCCTGCGCGGGTTGTCACACGCTGACCGATCCGATCGGCCTCGCCCTCGAGAGCTTCGATGCGATCGGCATGCTGCGCGACGAAGAGAACGGCGTCCCGATCGATACGTCCGGCGAGCTCGACGGTGTCACCTACGAGGACGCGGCCGGAATGGGCCGAGCATTGCGAGACCACCCCGCGCTCGGGCCGTGCTTGGTTCGCAGCCTCTACCGCTACGCAGTGGGCCGCGACACCGAAGCCGGCGAACAGGCGCTCCTCACGTTCTTGAACGACCGCTTCGCGAGATCGGAGTACAGGGTGAGGGAGTTGATGCGGGAGGTTGTCCTGAGCGACGGATTCCGAACCACCTCGGGTCCTCGCGAGGCTGCGGCAACGGGAGACGAGTCATGAAGCGGTTCGATCGGAGGACATTGCTTCGGGGCACGCTCGTTGGGGGCGCCGTTTCGATGGGGCTCCCGCTGCTCGATTGCTTCTTGAACGACAACGCGACGGCCCTAGCGCAAGGCGCACCGCTGCCAGTGCGATTTGGCGCCTGGATGTGGGGTTGCGGCATGAACCCGGGTCGATGGAACCCGACGACGGAAGGCGTTGGCTACGATCTGCCAATCGAGCTGCAAGCCCTCGACCGCGAGCTCGCGACCGGGACCAAGCTTCGCGATCACGTGAGCATTCTGAGCGACTTCGACGTCAAGCTCGACGGCCGGCCGAACTTCCCGCACACGGCGGGCTTGATGGGGACCCTAACGGGAAGCTTACCCCTGCAAGACTACACGGTTCCCGCGCCTACCATCGACGCGATCATCGCGGCTCAGATCGGCGGTCTCACGCGATTCCGCTCTCTCGAGATGTCGTGCACGGGCAATCTAAATCAGAGCTACAGCTTCGAGAGTCAGGGCGTGTTCAACGCCCCCGAGATCTCCCCGATGGCTCTGTACGCGCGCGTGTTCGGTCCGGAGTTCGCCGACCCCAATGCCGGTCCCTTCACGCCCGATCCTCGATTGATGCTTCGGCAGAGCGTTCTGTCTGCGGTCAAAGACGACCGCGATCGCCTGTTTCAGCGAGTCGGCACCCACGACAAGCAACGGCTCGACCAGTACTTCACGTCCGTGCGCCAGCTCGAACAGCAAATCGCCATCTTGCTCGCGGGGCCGCCAGACCTCCAGAGTTGCTCGAAAGCCCCCGCTCCTGGAGCGGAGAGCCTAGGCACCGAAGTCGAGCAGTCGGTGTCGACCAACCGGCTCATGGCCGATCTGCTCTCCTTCGCCCTCGCGTGCGATCAGACCCGCGTCTTCAGCATGATGTTCTCCGATCGCATCTCGGGGCTTCGCCAGGCGGGGTCCAGCGCCCAGCATCACCAACTGACGCACGATGAGCCTCTGGACCCGGCCATTGGGTACCAACCCGAGGCCACCGAGTTCGTGTTTATCTGCATGGAAGCCTGGGCCGACTTCGTGGAACGCCTGGAGGCGGTGCCCGAAGGCGATGGAACACTGCTCGACAACTGCCTGGTCTTTGGTCACTCCGATGTTTCCCTCGCGAAGGTCCACGGGATCACGGGAATCCCCATGATGATCGCGGGAGCCGCCGGCGGCGCTCTGAGGCCAGGGGTGCACGTCAGGGGCCACACGTCGCCTACAACTCGTGTGGGTCTGACGATTCAACAGGCGATGGGCTTGACCACCGAGAGCTTTGGCACTCAGTCGATGGAAGCTACCCAGCCGGTTAGCGAAATCGTAGCGTAGGCACGACGAGCCCGTCGGTACATGTAATCTACCCCACAATGGCGCCCCGTTGCCATTGACGCCCCGAACGCCCACCTCGACACTGGTCGATGGGGGTCGCGACTCCGAGGGGAGCGCGCCATATCAGCGGTTAGGGGGACCGATGAAAC
>CALJYC010000245.1 GCA_937984275.1 uncultured bacterium
GGCGTCACCGGGTTCGAGAAAGATCTCGTGCGCCAAGGAACCGTCCTGATCAAGCTCTACTTCAGCGTGACCAAAGAAGAGCAAAATCGGCGGTTCGAGCGTCGTAAGGCCGACCCACTTCGCCAGTGGAAGCTGAGCGAGGTCGATGTGCAGGCCCAAGAGCGCTGGGACGATTTCACCAACGTGAAGTACGAAATGCTCAAACGAACGCACACGACGCACGCGCCGTGGAAGATTATTCGCTCAAACGACAAACATCAGGCGCGGATCAACGCCATCAAGATCATCCTGAACTCCGTCGCGTACGAGCGGCTCGACGACACCCTCGACTTCGTTCCAGACCCGAACATCGTGATCTCCGGCTCGAGGGAGCTCGAGATGATGGAAGCTCAACGCCTCGGGAGCGGCAAGTTCCTGGCGTAGCGCCCTCCGCGTCGACGTCTCTTAGTCGCGATACCGGGCGTCGACGAGCGCCCCGAGGGCGACCTTTACGCTCGAGCGTTCGTAGCCGTAAACGCCAACTAGGACCTGCAGCGCCTGTTGCGCGGCTTCGCGCTGGTCCTCGTCGAGGGTGTCGTCGTCTTCCAACATCGCAACGATTGCTTGTCCGATTTCGCCCACCTGCCCGCGCCGGTCGTCGAAGTACGCCTGCCGGAGTTGCTCGATGTAACGCGGGAACAGCGCTTCGTAGTCGACGTCCTGCTCGGGGTGGTCGATGGCCCAGGCGGCGATGCCGCTCAGCAGCTCGTTGCGGAAACCTTGCGCGTCGTCGGCGCCCAACTTCTCTTCGACGCTCTTCATCAGGTCGACGTCGGCGTCTTCGTCTTTGCCCGTGACGGGATTGAAGAGGCGCTCTTTCTTCACCCAATGCGAGACGTGGGTCACGTAGCGATCGAAGAGCCCGAGATGGCTGTGCTCGTCGATCAAGCCGCTCGCAGCGCGAAGCTCACCCTCGACGATGTCCAGCCATCGCTCCTTCACGACGTCGACGAACGCGCAGTGGTCGCGGTAGTCGCCGTCAGGCTTTTCCTTCAGGAACTCGTAGTCGTCGCGATCGCAGAACTCCCCGAGGCGGTTCAGGAAGGTCACCGGCGAAACGCAGGGCTCGTCGAAGTCGCTCGCCGCATCGAGGAGAAGCATCCGAATCTCGCGCGGCGAGGCCCCGTTGATGCCTTCGTAGTCCAATGTGGTTTCGCCTTGAAGCTCGACCTCTGCAATGCCGCCGGCGAGGACCTTCGCTTGGTCGGCCTCGAGGCGCGCGGGCACCAGGCCATCGGCCAAGAGGTCTGCCTTTTCCAGCGGCGTCAGTGACGCAGCAATGGTGCCGAGCTCGCTATCTGCGAACCGCGACGCGTCTGGCCGCCGAAGTCTCGTGAGGACGGACCAGAGCGCGGCGACGTAGGTCGTGTGGGGCGCGACGTGCCTCGGGATCTGCGGCACGATCTGACCGTCGTAGATCTCGCGCTCGCGATGCACGTCGAGTAGATACGACATGCGAATCCGAACGATGCGGCCGCGGAACGAGTTATACTCCGGATGTTGGCGAAACGCGCTTAGATGAAGCTCGTTCGAGCTCGCCACCATGACGGCGTTGATGGGCAGATTCGACATCTGCAGCGACACCTCACCAGTCTCGATCGCGAGCAGCAGGTACTTCCAGGCCTCGAGAGGCCGTTTGAGCAAATCGCTGAACTCGACGACGCCCCCGGACGCGTCGACGAGCTCGCCATAGGGTTCGAACAAGGTTAGCGCGCCCAACGAGGCCGGCAGCGAGTCGATCGAGCGGTCGGCGGTTATCTGACGCTCCGACGCGTCGACGGACATTTGGGGGCCAATGGTTACCGCGCCGACGCGGTAGCGCCGTGAGATGTAAAAACGCTCGACCTGAATGTGGGCGAGCACTCGTTCGAGATCACCACGGTACGCCGTGAGGAGCGCCTGAAAGATCTGTTGGTTCTTGCGACCGAGCTGACCGGTCCACACCCAGTCGGGCGCCGCCTCCGGAAGATCGGAAGCTTCGTAGGCGCTCGCGATCAACCGCTGACGCACATCGCGCGGCAACAACAGCAGCGGGTGCTCTCGAACGGAGCTCTGGAGCTTCGCGATGATCCTATCTTCGGGCAGATGCGCAAAGGAGTCGCCGCTGCCGAGCTCGTCCGCCGAGGTCGTGAAGCCGATCCCTGCGCCTTCACGCACGCGCGGGAAGATCCACGAGAACCGATAGGCCGCGCCATCGTCGGTGTCCGAATAGGCCTCGAGCCCACGCATCAAGCACGCGGCGAACGTAGACTTCGCGCTGCCGTTGGGCCCGTGGAGGAGAACCAGCCGGTTGGCGCGCCCTTCCCGCTCGAACCCGTCGAGGATGCGATAGAACGCCTCCTGGGCTGCTTCGTGCCCGGCGAGACGATCGCGGAGCCTCAGCTCGGCTTGATGTCCGCGGCTGTGGAGGCCGAACTCGAGGTCGAAGAGCTTCCAGCGTTTGAGGTTCCCCGTCGGCCGCTCGACCTCGTACGAGCCGAAGGAGTCCAGGCAGTCTTTGAGGTACCGGGCTGCGTCGCGGGTGTGCCTGCGGGGATTGTCTTGAACGAGCTCCAGATACTCTCCGAACGAGAGCACTCGCTTCTGGGCCTCAAACCGCGCCTTGACCTCCTCACGAATCGTCTCCAGCGCAGTTTTGAGTCCCCCCTCGCTCATCTCATTCCACCTTGAGTTGCATCGCCACCGTTCGCTTCTCGAGGATACAGTTTTCTTCGGTGCACATGGCAAAGGAAACGTCACAGGTCACTTCGTGGTCCCCTGCTGCCGAGGGCTCTACCCCCGCAAGGAAGCGTACCTTGTCCTCGCCGAACTCTTTGGCGTCGTCTTTCACGAGCTCGTTCTTCTTCAGCGCCACCCCGGGCGCCGCCTTCAAATCGACCCGGATCGGGTACTCCTGGTTGACGTGCCAGTCACCGCGGCCCTCGAGGGCGATCTCCACCTCACCGGTCTTCCCGATCGTGTACCCGGGTTGGGCTGGAGTGACCGCGAGAAGGAACGAGCCGGTCTCGATGCTCGGGCCGGCAGGCTCGTCGGATTTCTCCGCATCCGTTGGCGCATGAGCGGCCGCGTGCTGGTGCTTGGAGTGGTCGTGCTCGCCAGCTTTGGGGGCCGGCGCGCCTCGCTCGCACCCTGCGAGCAGCGACAGTAGAGACAGGGTAGAAAATAGGGTCCAAATACGCATCTGCATCACTCCGTGCTTAGTCTACGATGGGGGTCGAGGTTACGTCGAACCCCAAACTAGGGCTTGAGCACCTCGACCTCGGTCTGGGGGTCCTTCGCCGGTTGGCGGAGAAAAAAATCGACTTTGTCGCGAACCGCGGCCGAATCGGGCGACAGGTGCCAATGGGCGGTCAGCTCGGAGGACTCTTGTTTGGTCTCCCATTTAATGAATACGACGGACGGGTTGTGCAGAAGCCAGTCCTCGTTGACGCGGACGCTCTGGTACCCGGGCTCGTCGTCCCGCACGCGTAACACGATCTCCTTCGAGGAGCTCCCCTTGAGCCGGTCCCTCACCCTGACGGTGAGCCGATAGGCCGATCGCCGTTTGACCAGGTCGGAGCTCAGCGAATCGACGCGCACCACCGCGATGAGGTCCGCCCGTCCCACCCTCCGCTCGAAGGCGCCGCTCCACTCGCCTTCGACGATGACGGGCGCTTCGACGAGGTCCACTGCATTGTCGAACAGCGAGACGTCCGCGGCCTGAAAGTCGGTCATGGGCGCATTGGATGACGCACCGGCACAGCCGACCCCCCAGCAAGCGATG